>DATDFT010000281.1:0-7158 GCA_036522475.1 Pyrinomonadaceae bacterium
GTTTCTTTCGACCGGTTCAAAGGCAGCGAGTTTCGCGTTGTATGCGCGCATTTTCAGCGAAGCGCTCGGCGGCATGCGCGAGGACTGGGCGCCGCTGCTCGGACTCGTCGCTGCCATAACCATCATGGTCGGCAACTGGGCAGCAGTCACTCAGGAAAACTCGAAACGCCTGCTCGCGTACTCGTCGATCTCAAACGCCGGATATTTGTTGTTGGCTCTCGTCGCCAACAATCTTTTCGGCTACGTCGGTCTGATCGTTTATCTGTTCGTCTACACCCTCATGAACATGGGCGCGTTTGGAGTGATCATCAGCCTGCGCCGGCGCGGGATCATCGGCGACAATGTTGACGACCTCACGGGCCTCGGACAGAAAGCGCCGGTCATGGCGGCGATGATGGCCCTCTTCATGTTGTCACTCGGTGGCCTGCCGGTAACGGGGGGCTTCATCGGCAAGTACTTTCTGTTTGGCGGTTTGCTTTTACGTGGCAAAGCCGAAGGAAAGACGTGGTATTACTGGCTCGCCGGTTGGGCCATTCTCAACACGGTCGTCTCTTTCTACTACTACTTCCGCTTCATCAAGGTGATGTATCTCGGCGATCGCATCGCCGACAACAAACCGCTTGCGCTCTCGCCCGCGTTGACGACCGCCCTCGTCGTTGCGGTTATTGGCATCATCGTGATCGGCATCTATCCGCAACCTCTGATCTCACTCGCGCAGGAGTTGATGGGACCGATTGCTTCGTTGGGCGCGTTCACGGCGAAGTGATCTTCTACTACTTTCTCGCGGCGATCTCCTGCTGGATCGGTATTAAGTCGTTACTCGGTGGAGTGCGCTTTGCGGCGTTCGTGAGACATGAAACGAGTCGACCGCTTCCTGACTTTCAGCCTTTTGTTTCCGTGATTGCGCCGGGACGCGGGCTCGAATTCGGTTTAGCTGACAACCTGCGTCCGTTACTCACACAGGATTATCCGCGTTATGAAGTTCTTTTCGTGTTCGACGCGGCTGACGATCCGGCGATTGAAGTCGTCGAACAATTGAAGAGTAACGTAACGGCCCGCATCATCATCGCCGGCCCAGCAACAGACAGCGGACAGAAGGTTCACAATCTGCGAGTCGCTACGACTAGAGTCGATCCCAAATCCGCAGTGCTCGTATTCGTCGATACTGATGCGCGCCCCGGTAAGGAGTGGCTCAAGCAACTCGTCGCGCCGCTGGTGGATGAAGACCTGGGTGCTTCGAGCGGTTATCGCTGGTTCATTCCGGAAAACGGCGGGATTGCTTCGCAACTTCGCAGCGTGTGGAATGCGTCGATTGCGTCGGCCCTTGGCGGCGACACGACCAAAAACTTTTGTTGGGGCGGTTCGACTGCAATCCGCCGCACGACCTTCGATCAACTCGCCGTAAACGATCGCTGGCGCGGCACTGTCTCCGACGACTTCACAATCACCAGCGTGCTTAAAGAAGCGAAGCTGCCCATTCACTTCACACCAAACTGTCTCGTCGCTTCCGCCGGCGACTGCGATTTCAAAGAGCTGCTCGAGTTCACCACGCGCCAGATCAAAATCACGCGCGTCTACGCCTCACACCTCTGGCTCCCTTTGTTACTCGGCTCTTCTCTTTTTACCACCGTTTTCTTCGGCGGCCTGATTCTGATCAGCGTTTATCCGCGTTCATCTGCGGCTTATATTCTTTCTATCCTATTCGCGCTTGGCGCAGCAAAATCTTTCATCCGTTTTCGCGCGGTCTCCCGCGTTCTCGAAACATCAAACCGCGACCTCCTGGCCCACATGTTCCTCTGGCCCTTCGCCTCGTTGCTCTATCTTTACAACGCCATCATCGCCGGCTTCTCACGGCGCATAACCTGGCGCGGCATCACCTATGAATTGAAATCACCTCACGAAGCTGTCATTATTTCTCGCGACTCCTGATGGCGACATGACCAGCAAAGCCGTACAGTTCGTGCAGTTATTGCGATCCTCGAAACGCGAAAAGCGTCTCGGCACAGTCATCCTCTTCGTCACTTCACGCTGCAACGCGTTCTGCCAAACGTGCTTTTATCACGCCGAGTTGAATCAACCCGGTGACATGACCTTCGCACAGATCGAAAAGATCTCACGGACCATGCCACCGATCACAGACCTGTGGCTGTCAGGCGGCGAGCCGACTCTGCGACGCGATCTCTCCGACATCATCGATCTCTTCATAGCGAATAACGGCGTCAACCGCATCATCATCCCCACGAACGGACTGATCAAGTCGCGAGTTCATGACGTCGTCGATCGCGCGCTCGGCAACAACCCTGCGATTGATCTCTACCTCAACATCGCGCTCGATGGTTACGGCGAGACACACGATCGCATTCGTGGTGTTCCGGGTAATTGGGGAAAGGCGCTCGAATGCATCGAAGCGCTTTATCCGTTGAAAGGGAAGTACACGGATCGCTTTCGTCTCAACGTTAATACAGTCGTCTGCGCGGAGAACTACACCGAGATCGAAATGCTCTCGGAGTTCATGTGGGCCAACTATCGCCTTGACGGCCAGTACTTCAACATCATTCGCGGCGAGACGTTAGTCGGCGAACAGATCAAACAGGTCCCGCCCGAAGTCTTGCCTGCTATGTACGCGCACGTTGCGAAGCTGACGAAGCGCTACGGTGATCGAATGTTTGCGAACGACGACCGCAGCAAGCGTTTCGTAAAGAACGCTGTTTACGCCGGCACGATCACGACTCACTACCGCACGCAACACGCAAACTCTCAGCAACCGACGCCGTGGCCGTTTCCGTGTACCGCGGGCGAGACTGCAGCGGTCATCGATTACAACGGCGACGTGCGTGCCTGCGAGCTGCGCGAAAAGTTTGCTTCCCTCGCCGATTTCGATTACGACTTCAACGCGCTCTGGTCCGCCAACGAACGCCAACAGGAACTGACTGCCATCGACGGCGGTAAAGCGTGTTGGTGTACGCACGTATGCTTTATTCACGACTCGATGCGCCATTCGCGTCGCGCAGCGCTTTACGAAGTGCCGAAGAACTATCTCACGCGAGAAAGTTGGTAAACGGTGGCGAACAGCGACGATCAGGACGAGAATCGAAAGACGGGTCTTGCGTACGCCGCGGGGATCGCGCTGTTCGCCTCGGTAGCAACCTTCACCATCATCGGATACTTGCTGGACCGTTGGTTTGGAACGCAACCGTGGTTTCTGATCGGCGGCATCGTCCTCGGCTCCGCTGGCGGTCTCTTCGAATTCATCCGCATCAGCTCCAAGACATTTTAAGTCGCAGATGAACGCGGATTGACGCGAATCAGAAACCGCGTAAATTTGCGTTAATCTGCGGCCACAAGTTAGAATCTCCGGCTTCGCCAATGCTCGACTCCAGAGTTTTTCGCACTATGGCGGTTGCAACCGCTCTGGCGGTGACGATTTCTGCGTTCATCGCTCCCTGGCGTGTGACCGCAGGTGTGCTGGCCGGCGGCGTGTTAGCGCTTTTCAGTCATAGCTGGTTGAAGAACTCGGCCGCGGCAGCGATTCAGCTTTCGACCGCCGGGGGCCCACCGCAACTGCGGCTCGCACAGTTTGTGCTGCGCTATGTCGTGATTGCGGCAGTGATCTTCGCGCTTTACACGCTGGACCTCGTGTCGTTGCCCGCTGTCTTAGCGGGCATGTCCACGTTTGTAGTCGCGATGTTTGTCGAAGCGGCCAGAGAATTTTATTTCGCAATTATCGAGCGAGAGGAAAACTAGTTGATGTTCTGGTTTGCAGAAGCCGCAGAAGCCACCGCCGAACACGCGGAAGAGGCGGAGCATCAGGCGCCTATCGTTGTGCAATTGGTGAATAGCTGGTTCGGTGAAGCCGTGCTCAGGTTTGAACTGGCCTACACAAAACCGCTTTGGGACAAGTTCCTGGGCTACTTCGGTACAAACGCGGAGTCGGCCTTTGGTCCATACACCGCGGAAAACGCGATCCCCTGGTACACGGTGATGTTCTTCATCGCTTGCATCCTGAGCGTCGTGATCATCTGGATTCTGAAAGGCCGGCTTTCTCACAGTGAGCCGGGAGGTGGTCAGCAGACACTCGAGCTCAGCGTGCTCGCAGTGCGCAACATGGTTGAAGACATCATTGGACCACACGGTTTGAAATATTTTCCGGTGGTGATGACGTTTGCGGTGCTGATTCTGGTTTCGAACCTGATGGGACTCTTTCCTCTCTTCATGACTCCGACCTCGGCGACCAGCGTGACGTTCGCGCTCGGCTTGAGCTCGTTTCTTTACTACAACTACATCGGTATCAGTGAGAACGGGCTGTTCGGTCACCTGAAACACCTCGCTGGTCCAATCTGGTGGATCGCGCCGTTGATCTTTCCGATCGAGTTGATCAGTAACCTGATTCGCCCGTTTTCGCTCGGCATCCGTCTGTTCGGCAACATGTTTGCAGACGAGAAAGTGATGGAGACACTCGCTGGTCTCGCTCCCCCGTCGACTTGGTTTGCGCCGATCCTGCTGATGCCTCTGAGCGTGTTCGTGGCTTTGATTCAAACGTTTGTTTTCATACTGCTCTCGCAACTTTACCTGAGTGAAGTGTCGCATGCGCCGCACGATTTCCACGCGGAACACTCTGATGACGAGAGTGAAGAGTTTATTGTCCCGGTTCTTACATAACGGCTTTATCCGTCGCGCGTGGTGAGCGATGCGATCGAAGTGATCGCAAACGTTGCCGCGCAAACAGAAACACTCATTCAGCGAAGTATTGCCTGACAAATTCATAGTAAGGCAAGTCTGTCTCGCAGGAGCGCCGTTGTTCGAGGGGCGGTGGATACCGGATGCAGGCGAAATAATACCGTCGGGCCTCTCTTTGAATGAGCGTGGTTTAGGATTATAGGAGGAAGCATGAGCAGATTCAGAATGTTGCTGTTCGCAGTGGCCTGCATTCTTATGAGCAGCATGAGCGTGTTTGCACAGGCGGTAGGAGAGGCCGGTGACAATGCGAGTTCAGTCAGCAAGTATCGCGCACTGGCCGCGGGTGTCGGTTTCGCGATCGCGGTGTTTGGCGGTGCGATTGGACAGTCGCGCATCGGTGCGTCGGCATGTGAAGGCGCGGCGCGCAACCCAGGTGCAGCCGGACGTATTCAAACGATGATGATTCTCGGGCTGGCGCTGATCGAGTCGTTAGTGCTGTTCGCGTTGCTGGTGATTTTCGCGGTTGTGAAGCCGAGCTAAAGTTGGCTTGACCTGAATTACTGCCGCAGATTTACGCAGAAACACGCGGATCAGAAATTTCATTTTAATGATTCTGATTCGCGTTCATCTGCGAAAATCTGCGGCAGTATTTTTCTCCTTATTCGCGGTGTGGTAGGCTCACGTTAATGAAAAAGTGCCCTAAGTGTGGAGTTGAGTATCCCGACGCGACGACGCTTTGTCCGTCAGACGGATCGGCGCTCGAAAAGGATCCTGATTCTCTCGTCGGAACTACACTCGCCGGAAAATATCGCATCGACGCGCGCCTCAACGAAGGAGGCATGGGCACTGTCTATCGCGGCACGCACATCCTGATGGACAAGACGGTCGCGATCAAAGTGCTGCGCCCGTCACTCGCGGCCGACGAAAAGATTGTGGCGCGTTTCTCACGCGAAGCACGAGCCGCCTCTCGCATTTCACATCCGAACGCATTGAGTGTCACCGACTTCGGCGAAGACGAGAGTGGCCACGTTTTTCTCGTGATGGAGTTTTTGAGTGGCAAGACGCTCAAGCACGTCATACGTGAAGAAGGTCCGCTGCCGCTCGCTCGTGTCGTCGATATTGCACGACAGATTGGCGACGCACTTCACGCTGCTCACGAGCAAGGGGTCATCCATCGCGATCTGAAAAGCGACAACATCATGTTGCTCGACACGATGACGGGCGACCATGCGAAAGTGCTCGACTTCGGCATCGCCAAGATTAACGAGGCTGAAGGCAAGGTCGACACAGGCTTGACGGCGCCGAACCTGGTTATCGGCACACCGCAATACATGTCGCCCGAGCAGTGCTCGCAAAATTCGGAGATTGATGCGCGCTCGGATATTTATTCGTTTGGCGTGATCCTTTACGAGATGCTCGTCGGCCACGTGCCGTTCTCCGGCGACTCGCCGGCGATGGTGATGATGAAGCACCTCCAGGAGCCTGTACCGTCGGTGCTGGAGGAGAGAAGCGATCTGCCGTCATCGGTTGCGCGCGTGGTCGCGCGGGCGATGGCGAAAGTGCCCGGTAATCGTTATCAGAATGTGGCTGAGCTGATCGAGGATCTGACGATCGCGTCGGGAATGACGATTCACCGGCTTGGGCCGCAGGAGCCGGCCACGCCCGTGATGCACTATGAACCGGATGAAGTAACGGTTGTGAGGCCTCGCGACGAACCGCCTGTGCAGCCGTCTGTGCCGCGTCGCGAGCCAGTGAGGGTGCCGGTGCCGCAAGTGGTGGCGCCGCCTCCGGCTGTTGCTTCGAGTTTTAATCCGATGAAGATTCTGATCCCTGCGGCAGTTGCCGTGTTGGTTGTGTTTGGGCTCTTCTTCGTGTTCAACAGAAATACGCCGGCTACAGGCGCGAATGTAAATCAGCCGCAGCCGCAGACGCTCGCTGCCGATCCAAATAGCCAACCAGTGCAGCCGGCTCAACCGGCGACAGGGAAACCGGAAGAAGGGTTGCCGTCGGGAGGAACGATCACTCCGTCCGCGAATGTGAATGCCAGTCCGAATGCGAATACGGCAGTGTCGCCCGAGGCGATTGAGGACGTGAGTCCGCCGGTGAATGCGAACGAGAACAGTAACAGCAATAGCAACACGAACAGTAATCGAAAGGCGCCTGCGTTGCCGGAACCGACGAAGAGTGTCGTGCCGGAAACTGCGCCGCCGCCACTACCCTCCGCGACCAAGCCACCACCTTCTGCAACGCCGACGCCGTAAGGTTTTAAGTTTCTCTTTGCGGCTTTGCGCCTTTGCGGGAAATATTTCTGGCGATTAAGCGAATGAACTCCTCTTCGTCCTCAATCGCAATCTCAATCTCCATCACGTAACACGGCACGGAGAATGATAGCGAGCGGAGTTTCACTGCATCCTTTGCTGTCGTTATCAGAATACTCGCCTCTTTAACCAGCGAATCGATCTCGGACTGAGTGTAAACGTG
>DATDFT010000282.1:0-3296 GCA_036522475.1 Pyrinomonadaceae bacterium
ATTCACTCGAAGACGAAGTCGTGCGATTTCACGAGATGCTCGGAATGCTGGCGCAACACTTGAGAAACGGAGATGCGCTGCTCGAGGGAATGTCAGAAGAACGCCTGCTGCAAGGTCCGTTCTCGGACGCGATGACTCATGCCGGACAACTCGCGCTCTTGAGGCGTTTGGCGGGCGCGCCGGTGCCGCCTGAGAATTTCATCGTTGCTGAGATCGAACCGGATCGTCTGGGACCGGACCAGGCAAATCCTGTAAGTCCGGATCAAGTTTGGCCTGAAGCCCCACCGGGATGGAAAACATAAAGTGAAGCGAAGAAGCGCAATTCTGTTCACGTTACTGATTCTGTTCTGTCAGACCGCACTCGCACAGGACGAATTCAAACCAACCACAGTATTCCTTGTTCGTCACGCCGAGAAGGAAGACGAACCGAAGCAGGATCCCCCGTTGAAGAAAGAAGGTGTCGCGCGTTCGCAGGAGCTTGCGAGAATTCTAAGCGTTGCGGGAATCAAAGCGATTTACACGTCGCAGTTTATCCGAACCAAACAAACGGCCGAACCTCTGACGGCCAAGATCGGTGTGAGCGCCACCGTGTTGACTATTAAGCCAAATCCGTCCAATCTTCGACTCATCGCGGAAGAGTCGACCGCCGAGTTAGTCAACAAGATTCTGCAAAGACCCGGCGAGAGCGCGCTCGTCATCGGCCACAGCAACTGGATTCCCGACGTGATCAAAATGCTCGGCGGCGACGTTGTCCCTACCATTGACGAAAAGAAGTTTGACGATCTGTTCATCGTCACCGTTTACGGCAGAGGGAAGGCGAAGGTGGTGCAACTGAAATACGGAGCGCCATAACTGGTCCCTTTCCCAGCCTCATTACGCGTTAATCTTTGAACATAATGATTCGTGACAGCCGTTCCGGCACGGTTTGCCGGTTCAGGAGATTCAAGATGAGGCATCTGATCTTTGCAATTCTGCTGCTTTCCCCAATCGTAGCACTTGGCCAACACAGCCATGCTCCCGCTCAACCGCCGGCGCCGGCGACGCTGGATGCGGGACTCGGCGACATCAATCACCCCGTAACAACTAACAATCCCGAAGCCCAGAAATTTTTCAACCAGGGACTTGCTTACATTTACGCCTTCAATCATGAAGAAGCGGTGAAGTCGTTCAAGCAGGCCATTCAACTCGATCCAAACCTGGCCATGGCGTACTGGGGCATCGCCCTCGCCATGGGTTCAAATTACAACGTCGAGGCGGATGGTCCATCACTGCTCGAGGCGTACAACAACCTGCAAAAGGCAATCGCGCTCGCGCCGAAAGCGTCCGACAACGAGCGCGCTTACATCGACGCGCTGTCGAAACGTTATTCGTCCGATCTTCAGGTCGACAAACACAAGCTTGCAGTCGATTACAAAAACGCGATGGGTGCGTTGTCGAAGAGCTATCCGGACGATCTCGACGCCGCGACACTTTACGCCGAAAGCATGATGAACCTGCGTCCGTGGAAACTATGGACCAGCGACGGCAAGCCTGCCGAAGACACGCTCGAGATTGTTGCGGTGCTTGAAAGCGTGCTGCGCCGCAACCCGAATCACACGGGCGCGAATCACTACTACATTCACGCCGTCGAAGCGTCGAACAATGCTGAACGAGGTCTGCCCAGTGCGGAACGTCTGGGCAAACTCGCGCCCAGTGCGGGTCACCTGGTTCACATGCCCTCGCACATTTACAACCGCACCGGCGATTATGCCCAGGCGGCTCAAGTAAACGTAGATGCCATCGTGGCCGATAAGAACTACATTGAGAAGAGTGGCAACAAGGGTCTCTACCCGAACATGTACACGAATCACAACATCCACTTCCTGGCGGCGGCGAGCGCCATGGAGGGACGTTATGCTGATTCGATCAAAGCCGCGCGCGAACTCGAGGGCAACGTGAAACCTGCTTTGAAGGTTATGCCTATGCTCGAGATGTTTTATCCGTATCCGCTCGTTTCGCTGACGCGTTTTGGCAAGTGGGATGAAGTTTTGAAAGAGCCGCAGCCCGATGCGTCGTTGAAGATCACAACCGGGTTCTGGCACTTCGCGCGTGGCAGTGCGTATGCGGGTACGAAACAGACGGCGAATGCCGAAACCGAGCTTGCTGCGTTGCGTGCTGTCGAGAAGACGCTAACGCCCGAAGTACGCATGTTCTCAAATGCAGCGTCCGACGTGTTGAAGGTTGCCGACTTCACCCTCGAAGGAAAGATTGCTCTCGCGCGTGGAGACAAAGCAGCGGCAATCGCTTCATTGACTAAAGCCGTCGCTGCCGAGGATGCAACTTACTACGCCGAACCATCCGACTGGGACCTGCCGACACGCGAAGTGCTCGGGGGCGCACTGCTTCTGAGCGACGACGGTGCCGGTGCAGAGAAGGTGTTTCGCGCCGAGCTCGAGAAACATTCGCGCAACGGACGCGCGCTGTTTGGCCTGACTCAGAGTCTGCGCAAGCAAGGTAAGGAATCGGCGGCAAAGCTGGTTGAAGTCGAGTTTGACAGAGCCTGGCAGAAGGCCGACACCAAGCTTACGGTCGAGTCGCTTGCCGGCATGACGAACACCACTGAGACTCGCGCAGCGGTGGCTCGAACTTCAGACGTGCAGTTTTCAGATGTCATCGTGAAGACAGGTGTTCGTATTCACTATGCTTACAAAGGCGATCCAGCGGGAACGCCGGTGATCATGCTGCACGGCTACACCGATTCATGGTTCTCGTTCAGCAACGTGTTGCCGTTGTTGGATAACAAGTACCGCGTTTACATCCTGGACCAGCGTGGACACGGCGACTCCAGTTGTCCGGTTGGTGGTTACGCGATGGACCAGTTTGCCGGTGATGTGCTGGCGTTCATGGATGCCATGAATCTTAAGCAGGCAACGATCGTGGGCCACTCGATGGGCAGCTTTGTTGCGCAGCACGTCGCGGCGCTCGCGCCTGAGCGTGTGACCAAGCTTGTGCTGGTTGCTTCGGCAACAACTGTTCGCAACCACACGGTGCTGGAGCTACAACGTGAGATCGATAAGCTCGCGGATCACGTGCCGGAGAGTTTTGCGCGTGACTTTCAGCTCAGCACTGCATATCAACCGCTCCCGCCGGAATTTTTGCAGGGCGTTGTCAAACAGAGCTTGAAGACTCCGGCGCGTGTGTGGCGTGAAGTGATGGCCGAGATGGTCTCACCCGACGCGAACGTTGAGTTGAAGAAGATCAAGACACCGACTCTGATTCTCTGGGGTGACAAGGAAACGATCTTCCCACGCTCCGAA
>DATDFT010000283.1:0-15256 GCA_036522475.1 Pyrinomonadaceae bacterium
ATCGCAAACCGGCCGGTGCGATTGAAAGTCGACAAACCACTGCCGGTGCAGATTTCGATCACTGAGTCTCGCGAGTAGTTCTGCGATCAACGCCCTCTTTCGGAAACTAGCTTTCGATACGCCTCGGCGCGTGAGAGACCAAGCTCGCGCGCCGCTTTTTTTAGTGCGGCTCGCTGGTCCATACCTTCCTGCTCGAATTGATCGACTAACGCGGCAATATTTAATTGTGGTTTGGCGGCGCTGATTATGTTGCGATCGATTAGCACGACGATCTCGCCGCGTGGCCCTTCACCCACGTAGTAAGTGCTGAGCTGGCTTAAACGCCCGCGCCGGATCTCTTCGTGAATCTTCGTCAATTCCCTGGCGACGACAGCGTCGCGCTCGCCGAGGATCTCGTAAGCGTCTTTGAGTGTCGCGGCAAGACGGTGCGGTGCTTCGTAGAAAATCAACGTGCCCGGAACCGATTGCAACTTGGCAAGGCGCGCTCTGCGTGCATTCGATCGCGCAGGTAAGAATCCGCCGAAGAAGAACTCGTCAGTCGGCAGACCGCCGGCAATCAAAGCCGAGATCAGCGCGCTTGGACCAGGCACCGGCACGACCCGCACGTCGTTTTCAATGGCGGCGCGAACAAGTCGAAAACCCGGATCGCTGATCGCCGGCGTGCCGGCGTCGGAAACGACTGCGATGTTGCTGCCCTGCTTGAGTTGATCGATAAGCTGGGCCGCGCGCTGCTGCTCGTTGTGTTCGTGATAGCTGATGGTTTTCGTGTTGATGCCGTAGTGGTTGAGTAGCTTCTGAGTGTGACGCGTGTCTTCGCAGGCGATCAGATAGACGTCACGCAACACCTGTAGCGCGCGGTGAGTGATGTCGGACAGATTGCCGATGGGAGTCGCGACCAGATAGAGAGTGCCGGGCATGGGAGGTATTTATAGACAGGATTAACGCGATTCACAAGATGAAGAAGATATAAGGCCCCGGCTTGGAGCCGAGGCCTTTGGCAGGTTGAACCAGCAGGTTACTAGCGGAAGTCAGGTGCGGGCGATTACTGAGGGAATGGAATTCGTCTTCGCCAATCGTTGTTGTTGCGGTCGTTGTATCTAAAACCGTAGGCGTTGCTGATGTAACGCAGTTCCTGTTGAATCTGCGACCACTCGGAAGCA
Source organism: Pyrinomonadaceae bacterium (assembly GCA_036522475.1). Classification (GTDB taxonomy): domain Bacteria; phylum Acidobacteriota; class Blastocatellia; order Pyrinomonadales; family Pyrinomonadaceae; genus PSRF01. The sequence goes on from DATDFT010000283.1 coordinate 1,161, forward strand.
AGCCTGCTGTCGTACCAGCGTGGACGTGCAATGCGGTCCACTTGCTGCGCTTCCTGGAGCACGCGTCGCGCTTCATCTTCACTGCGATTCAAGTCGCGGCCGTTGCCGACTCTCGACTTCAGATCGCCAACCGCATTGCGGAACTGATGGACCTCAGCGTTGATCTGATCTTCGCGTCGCGAGCCGTTTACTCTGCTTCGATCGAGCGCGCGGTCCATGTCCTTCTCGAAGTTCTTTGCGAGACTATCGAGGCGGTGAACGGAGTCGCGCAGCCCGCGATCGTCGTAACGTCCGTAACCACGATTGTTGCCCCATTGGGCACTTGCAGCAGCGGGTAGCGCGAGCGCTAAAACACCCGCTGCGAGTATTGAAAATTTCAGTGTGCGTCGGTTCGTCGTCATTTCTGTAACTCTCCTCGGCGAAGTAGTCGGCAAGTGTCGTGCCTTTATGGAAATGGCGTGAAATTGAGCCGGATTTGTGAAGAGTTGTCGAAAAGGTGCAGGGACTTACTTAAAACGTCGCCGCAGATACGCGAAAAGAAATCCGGATTTTTCTGCGTTATCTGCGGTTAAGGTCCAACAGGATGGCGATGTGACGTTGAAGGTGAGATGCGTGGAGCGTCTTATGTTTGTCCGACCGCCATGCCGGATTTCCCGCACTGGATTTCATCAACAGCAGTTCCTCGTTCGCAGTCCGAATGCCAAGATGCCGGATGTTCGCGCACGCTAGACCACCACCGCGGACGAAACCGTCGCGCGGCGCTCGCGGCCACCCCGCTTCGACGTACAAAGTTCGCACACCATTCGTAAACGTGATCAGATGCCCGACCATCGTCGATGATCCGATCTTGAAACGGTGCCCGTCGTGATTTGAGATCTGAATACTCGCGCCCGCACGGTTCGCTTGCGCCGCGAGCGTCGTGAACTCAGCGAGCAGCCAATCGACGCCCGCCTGGCGCAGCAGGTCGTTCGAATTCTTGAGGGAAAGGTAGTCGGCAATGTCTCCGCGTCCGGCCAGACGGGCTCGCCGTTCAGCCTCAGACAACGCTGCTGCCCACGCTTCGTCTAGTTCGCTCATATCAGCTTGCCGATGGTATCATGAGCGCCGAATCGTCCCCCACAGAGCCAGAGGCGGAACCTAATTTACATGACCCCATCACATCGACTTTTAACGCGCCTGTTGACGCTGATTCCGGCTGTAGGCTTGTTTCTACTCATCAGTGCAAACCCGTTTGCGCAATCAACGAAACTACCTGCTCCGAGCACTCATGTCAGCGATTTCGCAGGCGTTCTCGACAATGACACTAAAACGCGGATTGAGACTCTGCTGCAAAAACTTCAGGAGAAGAGCAAGATCGAATTCTATGTCGCGACAGTAGACAGCACGGGCGCGCAGCAGATCTCAGACTTCTCGAAACAGCTCGCCACCGACTGGAACATCGGCGCCAAGACCAGCCGGACGAAGAGCGTGTTGCTCGTGATTTCAGTCGCGTCGAAAACGTCGTTCACTCAAGTCAGTCGCGCGGTGCAAACAAGCTTGCCGGAAGGTGTTGTGGGCGACATGGGTTATCGCATGACTGGACCACTCGGCGACGGTCATTTCACTGAAGCGATCGACAGCGGCATACACGTTTTTGCGAACGCACTCGCGGAGAAGATCGGTTTCAAGGTTTCGGATCTGGAAGCTGCGCCGGTCGCGGCGAATAGTCCTGAAGTTCCGGTCGATACCCCGCAACCGGTACTCGTCAGTGTAAAGAACGTGCAGCGAAGCCGGCGTGTTACCAGTGATGCGCCGAAGCCTGAGGCGCAAGCAACACCACCGGTTGAAGCGCCGCGCACTGATCCGACGCCGTCTGATACTCCGGTTGCCGAACCGATCGCATCAGAGTCACCGAAAACCGAAGCCGTTCCGACTGAGTCACCGAAGACCGAAGACACGCCTCCGGTCACGAGCGCTCCGAAGACTACGAAATCAACGAGTAAGAAAGCGTCGGCAGCAAAAACAAACGTTCCCGTAACGAAGAAGACTGCGGCCGAAATCGCCGAACAAGATCTCGATGAGAGTGAAGAAGTCGAACTGACGTTAACGAAACCGCTGCCCGAACGCGCGGTTAAGTTAAAAGAATTTCTCGATACGCATCCCGATTCGAAAGCCAGGCCACGCGCAACGGAACTCCTGATCAGCACGCACGCCGCTCTCGGCGATCAGCAGTTGAAAAACGGAAACACGATCGGGGGCACCGAACAACTGCTGCGCGCAATCGACGAAGCGGACGCCGGCATTTCCGACCAATTGTTTTCCGGCGTGATTGCGCAAATCCCGATGAATCTCTATTTGCGCGGCGAACGAGAAGCAGCGTTCAAAGCGGCGCAGAACGTCGAAGTTAAGTTTGGTAGTAATCCAAAGCGCCTGCTCGAAGTCGCGAGTTTTTATCTCGGGATCGAACGCGCGAACGACACGGTCCGACTCGCCGAAAGCGCAGTGAAACTGGCGCCAGATCTCGCTGAAGCTCATCACATGCTCGCCGTCGGACTGCACATCTCTTTGCGACTCGACGAAGCCATCGCCGAATACAAACGAACGCTCGAACTCGATCCTGGTGCGAAACTATCGCGCGGCAGTCTCGCCGATCTTTATCGCGCCACCGGCAAGACGGAGGAAGCACTCGCACTCTACAACGAACAGCTCGCTGCCGATCCGAAAGACAAAGCAGCGCGCGCGGGCAAAGTGATTTCACTGCTCGAACTCAATCGTGCCGACGAAGCAAACACCGAGCTACAAGCTGCGCTCACTAGCGAGCCTAACAACCTGCCGCTGCTGGCCGGCACGGCCTACTGGTTCACGGCACACGACAATCACCAGAACGCTTTCGAACTCGCTCGACGGGCGATAGCAATCGAGCCGCGTTACACGTGGGCGCAGATCGCGTTGGCCCACGCTTATCTCGGATTGAAGAGCCCGCTCGACGCGGAACGCGCGATCCGTTTTGCGCGCCAGTTTGGAAAGTTTCCGACACTGAGTTACGAGCTCGCGAACATCTTGTCGTCGATGGGATTTTATGACGAGGCGGCTGAAGCGCTGCGTGAGTCTTTCTCGTTCAAAGACGATCAGATTCAAACGTATCTTGCGGGATCTCATGCGGCGAGTGATACCAGCTTTATCGAACTACTCGCGCCCGAGCGACGCGCAGGTATCTACCAACCAACTCCAGCCGGCAACGCCGCGAACGCTAAAACAATGAAAGCGCTGCTCGCGTTGAGCTTCGCTGTCACACCCGGCGCTGACGGCAAGATCGACGAAGCGGCGGCGGTTGCGGCAGCGAAAGAGTTCGCCTCCGGCTCTGACGGCATGCACACGTTTCGCCAGGTTTACGCTGCGAGTCGCCTGCTGCGAAACGGAGTGGGCGTTGACGCTGCCCTGGAAATGATCGCGAGCGCGAAGAAATCGACCGACGAGGCGCTCAAGAACCCGGTTGCGACTATGGCGGTCCAGGCGGATGAGTTTCGCGAGCTCCGTGCGCGCGCGCTTACAGCCGGCGAAGTGCCGGACATCGCGCCCGCGCCGCGCGAAGTGCTGGCCAAAATCTTCAACGGTCGTTTGGAGGATCTCGAAGGCTGGGGATTGTTCAACCAGGCAAAGTATTCAGAAGCCGTTACTCACCTGAAGCAAGCGACGGAGACTGCGCCTGAAGGAACGCCGGCGTGGCGCAACGCGCTCTGGCATCTCGGTGCCGCGCTCGAACAATCAGGACAAAAAGATCAGGCGCTCGACGCGTATATCAAGAGTTACAAAGCTGGACCACCCGAGTCTGTTCGTCGCTCCATCATCGAACAACTCTATCGCAGCATTAACGGTTCGACGAATGGTCTTGACGAACGCCTTGCGCCAGTGGCAGTGGTTTCCATCGCTGCGCCGGAAGCGACGCCAACCGCGGACGCTACTCCTGCTCCTACTCCGGCCGCAGAAACACCGAAACCGACGGAGACACCGAAACCCGACGCGACGCCGACGCCTGAACCCGCGCCATCACCTACTGCCGCTGAACCGACGTCCGACGAAGCGATAAAGAATGTTGCCGCGCGACTGCGTTCGACCGTCAAAATCACCGGACATCTTCTCGATGCGAACAAGGTTGGGATTCCGAATGCGACGATCGTTTTGATCAGTCCGGCCGGCAGCGTGATCACCGCGACAACTGATAACGATGGTATTTACACTTTCCGAGTCGCGCCTTCACAAAAAACTTATCGCCTCATACCCTCGAAAGAAGGTTACACGTTCGCGCCAATCGATCGGACGCTTCCGAGTTTGTTTGAAGATTTGAAAGAGATCGACTTCGTGGGAACGAGACCTTAGCCGCAGATTTACGCAGAAAAACGCGGATCAGAAAGACCATCTTCTGACCCGCGTTATTTGTGTCGGTTATTTGTTGTTGTTCTCGGAGCCGGCGACGGGCTTGCCATCAGCGTCGTACAGTTGAACTTTCCCATACTTCGCCAGGACTTCGCGGGCCTTTGAAGCATCGCCCACAGCAACTACCTGCAAGTGGCCCATGTCGAGATATGTTTGTGCCGCACGTTGCACGTCCGCGACGGTGATGGCTGAAACCTTCTGCGGATACGTATCCCAATAATCCGCGGGCAGGTTGTACAGCTTCTGCGTGATGATGTTTTGCAGCAGCGCCTGTGGCTGCTCGAGCGAGAGCGCAAAGCTGCCGATGATCGCGTGCTTCGCGTTGTCCAACTCTGTCGCAGACACCGGCTCGGTACGCAGGCGATTGAGCTCATACATGAACTCCTTCATCGCGCCTTCAGTAACGTCGGTGCGCACTTCCGAGCTCGAGACCCACGTGCCTTTGAACTTCGAACCTCCGAAGTTGCTGTACGCGCCGTAGGTGTAGCCCTTGTCTTCACGCAAGTTCAGGAAGAGCCGTCCGGACGGGCCACCACCAAGAACGCGATCCGCCAGCAACACTGCAAAGTAGTCCGGGCTGGTGCGCTCGATACCGAGAGTGCCGAGCTGAAGCACGGTCTGCACTGACCCAGGACGATCGATCAGGAAGATTCGCGCATCGGATTGCGACGGCGCGGGCGGAATTGTTGTCGCCGGCACGTCGCCCTGCTGCCAATCGCCGAAAGCCTTTTCGAGCTTCGGCATGATCTCCTTCAACGTCACATCGCCGACGATCGCGAGAATCGCGTTGTTCGGGCGATAGTAAGTCGAGTGAAAGTCAACGAGGTCTTTGCTGGTCAGCTTCTTGAGTGAGTCCGCCGGCGGTGCAACTAGCGCAGCCGGATGGTTTGCGCCATAGATTGCGCGCTGAAACTGTTCCGCCGCGAGAAACTGCGGAATCGATCGTTGGAACTGAAGTTGGGCCAACGTCCGCGTCTTGTACTTATCGACCTCAGCCTGCGGGAACGTCGGATTGCGAATAACGTCGGCAAACAGATCGAGTGTCTGGTCAAGATTCTCGATCAATCCGCCGGTGTTGACGGTGCTCGTCATTGACGAGAGACCGGAGTTTGCTGTCAGAGTTGCGCCGAGTGCGTCAACCTGTTCGGCGATCTCTTTGCTCGAACGCTTGCTGGTGCCTTCACGTAACAAGCCCGCCGTGAAAGTAGCCAGACCGTGATAGTCTGCTTTGTCTGACAGGCCGCCACTCAACACCACGAGCTGCATGTTGAAGGTTGGAACCTTGTGCGACTCGAGCAGGACCACCTGCAAACCATTCTTCAGCGTCGCTTCCTGAGCGCGCGGAAGCTTCACTTTCAAAACTTCTTTGTTTACAGGCGCTTTGCCTTTCACGACGGCGCCTTTGGTGGTTTGCTGCTGAGTAGGCGTGCCGCCCTGGGCCAAAGCCACGGATGAGACCAGCGCGGTCAACAGCATTGCGACGATAACGTTGCTTCTCTTATTCATGATTCTCATTGAAAAACTCCTTTACTGTCCCGACGCGCCGGTTGCGGGTTTGGCCTTCGCCTTCGGCATGGTGATTACAACGGTGCGATTCGTGTCGATCAGATACTTGTTCGCGACACGTTGCACGTCTTCTTTCGTTACCGCGGCGACTTTGTCGAGACGAACGTTGATGAGGTTCGGCTCGTTGTAATAAACGGTGTACTGCCCGATCGTGACCGCGCGAGCGAGTGAACTTTGCAGGTTGTTGATCAGATTTCGTCGCGTGGTGTTCTTGGCTTTCTGGAGTTCCCAGTCAGCGATAGGTTCCTTCTTGAGGCGGTCGATCTCAGCGTAGATCGCTGATTCGATGTCTTCAGTCTTCACTCCGGGACGGAGGGTCGCGTTGGTGTAGAAGGCGCCGACGCCGCGCTTCTCATCCATGAAGCCGCCAACGTTCGTAACCATCTCTTTTTCCTTGACGAGCTTCTGGTAAAGACGCGAGCTCTGGCCGTTTTGCAGCACTGCGCCCAACACTTGCAATGCGTAGAAGTCAGCAGTGTTGCCGGGAACGGCTTTGTACGCGACATCCACGCGCGGTGCACGCGCGAGTTGATCGTCAAGGGTCGCACGCCGTTCAGCTTTCTGCTGCGGCTCAGTCATATCGACTGGCGGTGGGTCGGGTTGGCGCGGAATGCTCTCGAAGCTGCTGCGAATTTTCGCGAGTGCTTCGGCAGGTTTGAAGTCGCCGACCAGGACCAGCACCGCGTTGTTTGGTGCGTAGTACATCTTGAAGAACGCAGCGACGTCTTCGACGCTCGCGGCATTCAGATCGTCCATCGATCCGATCGTTGTGTGCTTGTAAGCAAAGTTGTCGTAGATCAACTCCTGTTGGACCTCACCGCTCTTGCCGTAAGCCTGATTATCGACGCCCAAACGTCGTTCTTCCTGAACGGCGTTGCGCTGGTTGTCGAGATTCTCCTTGGTGATGGCAAGGCTCTTCATCCGATCCGCTTCGAGGAAGAGGGCCAGGTCGAGCTGGTTGGCGGGCAGCACTTCGAAGTAGTTGGTCCGATCTTCGTTGGTGGTGCCGTTCATGTTGCCGCCGTTATTGAAGACGAGCATGAAGTGTTCGCCGGAGCCAACATTTTCGGAGCCTTTGAACATCATGTGTTCAAAGAGATGCGCGAACCCGGTGCGCCCCTGGCGCTCGTTACGCGAACCGACGTTGTAGGTAATGGAAAGTGCGATTACGGGAGCGGAGTGATCTTCAACAGTGATCACGTGCAGACCGTTTTTCAAAGTGGTCTCTTTGAAATCAACTCGCACGTTGCGAGGGCCCTGTGCCTGGGCGGCAACCACAGCGAGCGCGCAGACAAACAGTGGGGATAAAAACTTAGAGACGCGTCTCATGAATCAAACTCCTTTGGCTGGTGGTGATGTTCTCGGTCGAAGGCTTTAGGACTACTACCGTAGAAGTTGGACTGTATGATCTGGTCAGGGCAGTGTCAAGCGTACGTATAAGCCAACCCCCTGCGGCTTCTTACCATCCAAAGTCCTCGACTGTATAATCGTCGTAAATGCCATGAAAAGAATTAAGCTCATCATTCCGAGCGTTATGACTGTTTGGGCCTTGCTGACGCTGGCCGTCTCAGCCAGCTCGCAGCAGCCCGCTCCTCAACAAGCCGCCAGCCGATTCGACGTCACCAACTACCGTATTGAAGCGCAAATCATTCCCGATCAGCACTTGCTCCGAGCCGGCGCCGATGTGACGTTTTTGCCGCTCGATGCGACGCGTTCGGTCGTCTTTGAACTCAATGGCTCGTTGAAGGTTGAAAGCATTCAAAAGGACGGCAAGGACCTGACCGGATGGGTTCAGGATGCGGTCGGCGTCGGCGCGCTCGGGCCGAGCGTTCGCATCGATTTGGGCCAGGTTGTCCCGGCAAATCAGCCCGTGACACTGCGTATTCGCTGGAGTGGCGCGCTGCTTTCACCAGAGGGCGGACCACTCGCAACCAAGCGGCTCGCCTACGTCGGCACCGAAGGTTCGTACCTGATGTATGCCTCGCGCTGGTTTCCTTTTCATGACTACGCCGCCGACCGAGCGACTTCCGATATCACGTTCATCGTGCCTGCGGGGTTGCAGGTCGCCGGTACCAGCGACGACCCGATCGTAGCGCAGCCTTCACCGAAAGAGGGCGCAGTTCGTTATCACTTTGTGCATCGCCAGCCGGTGTTGATTGGAAACTTCGCCGCCGGCCAATACATCAATAAGAACCTGCGCTACGCGAACTACGATTTGCAGTTATACGCGATGCCGGGCAGCGAAAAACGGCTCGAAGCCTACGCTGAACTGACCGGTCGTGTCCTTGAGTTTTATACCAAGCACTACGGCCAGCCGCTGTTTGGTCATCGCCTCGTCGTGGTCCAGATCGATGACGAGAGTTTAGACAGCTACTCCGGGCCGGGAATTATCTTCCTGTCGAGCAAGATGTTTGACACGTCGCGGCCGGTGCCTGAAGACAAGATTGAGCGTGAGATTGCTTATCAGTGGTGGGGCCAAACCGTCGGGTTGAAATCTTTTGACGATGCGTGGCTTTCGCAGGGGCTCGCCGAGTGGAGCGCGTTTGCGTATCGCGAAAGCACGTTGAGTGCGGGCGCACTCGATGCAGCACAGCGCGAACAACAGGAACGTGCGCTGACGTTCGAACAGACGGCATCAATCGCACGCGCGCCGAGTGCGCTCGACGACCAGTCGGCTGCGTACCAGTCGATCGTTTTCTACAAAGGCTCGATGGTCTTTCGCATGTTGCGGGAGACGATTGGGCGCGACAACTTCGATAAGCTGCTCCCCACTTATCTCGACACTTATCGCGGCAAGAACGCCTCGATTGACGACTTCGAGAAGTTGGCCGACAAGATCTCGCAGGACAATCTGCGCTACTTCTTCGCGCAGTGGGTTGAAGGAACAGGCGTTCCCGAGTTTACTGTCGACTACCAGATCATTCGAACGCGCGCGGGCAAGTTCCGCACACGCGGCACAGTCAAACAGAATCTGGAATCGCTGCACATGCCGGTTGAGCTGCTGTTACGAGCCGAGGGCGACAATCAACAGAAGATCGTGCGCATTGAGGGACGCAGTGAAGATTTCGATTTCGAGTCGAATGGGCAGCCGTTGGAAGTGGTCGTCGACCCGAACAACAAGATTCTGAGGATGTCCGATGATTTGCGTGTTTCGATCATCGCGCGACGCGGTATCGAGCAGATGAAAGAAGGCGTGTACGCCGAAGCGCAGCAGCAGTTTGAAGCAGCCCTGAAGCTCGATCGCTCGAACTCGTGGGTTTACTACAATCTCGGGTTGCTGTTTCTCGAACAGCGCAACTGGCAACTGGCGCTCGATAATCTTGACGCGGCACTGAATGGCACCTTGAAGCCGTCATGGATCGAGGTATGGGCACACATTAAACGCGGCAACGCGTACGATGCGAAAGGCGAGCGCAACCGCGCGGTCGGGGAGTACAACAAAGCGGTCCAGTCGGGGATTGATTACGACAACGCGCAAGCGGTCGCGAAGCACTACCTGGCCACGCCTTACGACCCGAAGGCCGACCAGACCGCCGAAGCTGTTTCACCATCGAATTAGCCGCAGATCTGCGGCTTAAATTGCGATGATCGCGATCTTGTTCTTCTCCGCGGCGCGGATCATCTCATCGCGATCGAACATCAAGGTCTTGCCGGCGGTGATGCAGAGACAGGTCGCGCCGGCTTCCACCATCGTCTCAATCGTCGGTACGCCAACCACCGGCACGTCAAAACGCATGTCTTGATCGGGCTTCGCTACTTTCACTACCGTCAGTCGTCCCTTGACCAACTGCCCCGCGCGCCTGATCGTCTCGTCAGTACCTTCCATCGCCTCGATCGCTACACACGCACGGCTGCGCACAACGATCGTCTGGCCAAGGTCGAGACGCGCGATTTCACGCGCGATCTCCAGACCGTATTCAATGTCTTCTCGTTCCTGCTTCGAAGGTTCGCGACGAGTGAGCGTGCCGCTGTGCGGCAGTGAATCCTGCAAGAAGCAGGTCGAATCAACGAGCTCGATGCCTTCGCTCTGCAGCTCCGACGCAATCGCGCCGATCAGTGAGTCAGTATTCCGCCGCGGCAGTTTCAGAAGCACTTTCAACATGCGCGCGTCGGGCACTGCTCGACTGAAGATCTGAACGTGCTTCACCTGCCCGGCCATGATCGCCTTTTCAACTCCCTCGTCCTTGAAGAAACGAATCATGCGGCCGAGCTGCCCGATGCCGACCCACTTCACGCGATCCGCGTGCTGGTCCATTGACGGATCAGTCTCCTCGCGAATGGCAGCGACGACGATCGGCACACCCGACTGTCGCGCGCCTTCCACGACCATAAACGGAAACTTGCCGTTACCCGCAATCAGTCCGAATTTCATTTGGTAACGCCGCGAGTGGATCCTTCGATGAAACGAAGCAGATCGGAAACTTCAGGAGAGTCAGTGATCTCTTGCTTGATGCGCTCAATCGCCTGAGTAGTGTTGAGCTTTGCGGACAGCAGCAGGTGAAACGCGTGATGCAGCATGTCGATGGCCTGGCGAGAATAACCGCGACGCTTCATGCCCGTGATATTCAATCCATAGCACTTGGCGTGATTACCGACAGTCAGTGCAAACGGCAACGCATCCTTCACGACGACTGAATAGCCGCCGATATAAGCCTCTTTGCCTACGCGGCAGAATTGATGCACGCCCGAATAGGCTCCGATGTTCGCGCGATCTTCGATGATGACGTGTCCGGCCAGCGTGGCCGCATTCGCCATGATGACCCCGTCGCCAATCAGGCAATCGTGCGCGACGTGAGCCTGGGCCATGATCAAACAGTCATCGCCAATTTTGGTTAACATGCCACCGCCGGCCGTGCCGCGATGAATCGTGACGAACTCGCGTATCTTGTTGCGCGCGCCGATCTGCGTTTCGGATGGTTCGCCTTTGTACTTCAGATCCTGAGAAGCGAGCCCGATTGAGACGAATGGAAAGACGTGCGTGCCGGCGCCGATTGAAGTGCGTCCGTCAATGACGCAATGCGATTCGAGCCTGACGCTGTCGCCGAGCTGCACTTCATCGCCGACGATGCAGTATGGACCGATGAAACAGTCGTAGCCGATGCGGGCGCCGGCGCTCACCACTGCTGTGGGATGAATGCTTGTCGGGTGAGTGGCAGTGGACATGAGACTTATTGCTCTCTCGGCGCGACGATGCTCATGATTTCCGCATCAGCCGCCAGTTGCCCGTCGACTTTTGCCTCACCACGCATGCGCTGCACGCGCGAGCCTATGCGCAGGGCGATAACTTCAAGAACCAGAGTATCGCCGGGAACTACCGGACGGCGAAAGCGCGCTTCCTTGATGCCGGTGAACAAGACGAGCTTCTGGTCGCGATCCTCGATCTCACGGAGGGCCAGCACCGCACCGACCTGCGCGAGTGCTTCGACAACGAGCACGCCCGGCATCACCGGCGCACCGGGAAAGTGACCCTGAAAATACGGCTCGTTAATACTGACTTGCTTGATGCCGACGATTCTTTCGCGCGGCACCAGTTCAACAATCCGATCGACGAGGAGAAAAGGGTAGCGATGCGGCAGGAGCTTTTGAATCGCCTGTGAATCGAGGACTGTTTCCATAAGTGATAGCCACAAAAAAGTGCCACGAAAAGACACAAAAGTCACGAAAGAATTGTTTTGTGCTTTTGTGCCTCTTTGTGGCTCTATTCAGGTGGCGTAGTAGTTGACGCTGCGGTTACAGGATTCTTGCTGTTGAAGTCGGTGATGAACGCGCGTGTAATGTCGATGCTGTCGGCTGCGTACAACAAAGGCACTTGCGCCGCGTCAATGATCACGTTGATGCCGCGCGCTTTCGCAAAAGTTTCGAGGGCCTTACCGATTTCATCCTGCAACGGCGAAAAGAGTTCCTGGCGCCGACGGTTGTAAGCAGCTTGCGCGTCCTCGCCCTTGCGCTGAATGTCTTTCTTTAACTGCTCGAGTTGATCGACCTTGGCTTGCAACGATCGCTGGTCGATTGGCGTTCCCGCAGGCGCGTTCTGCAATTTATTGATCTCAGCTTCCAGTTGTTGCGCCCTGGTCTGCATCGCCTGAATGTCGTCTTTGAGCTTTTGAAACTCGCCATTCAGTTTGGTCAGCACGCTATTAAACTTCGCGATGCCGGTCTTCTGGTCGAGAAACATGTCCGTATAGATCACGGCCATCTTGCTGACCGGCAATGGCACATTAGCGGGCGCCTGTGCAGCAGGTGTCGGGGTTGGTTGTGCAGCAGGACTTCCTGCCGGGCGCTGCGCGCTTGCGGTCGTCGCCAGAGCGACGACCAAAGCGCTGATTGGAAGAAGATGACTTCTCATAATTAATTATGGCTGCGGCACTGACGCAGTTGCGGGGTTCTTGCTGTTGAACTCGGCGATGAAGGCACGAGTGATATCGATGCTGTCCGCAGCATAGACCACCGGCACCTGGCTGCCGTCAACAATCACAGTGATTCCACGAGCCTTCGCAAACGCCTCGAGCGCCTTGCCGATATCCTGCTGCAGCGGCGAAAAGATCTCCTGGCGTCGCTTCGTGTAGGCAGCCTCAGCGTCCTCACCTTTTCGCTTGAACTCAGTTTGCATCTGCGTGAGCTGATCTCGTTTCTGCCGAATTGAATCGGGAGCAGCGACGTTCTGAGTGTCGTCGATTTCTTTGCCTAAGGTGGTGATCTTTGTCTGGAGCGCCTGCAACTCATTCTGGCGCGGCTGAAACTCGCGATTGAGTGTGCCGAGCAGACTGTTGAATCTGGCAATCCCGGTTTTCGGATCGAGAAACGCGTCCGAATAGATCATGGCCATCTTGCTGTCAGGAACAGCAACATTGGTTTGTTGTGGAGCCGCCGCCGGTAATGGTGGATCTGCGGACCTCGTCGGTTTTGTTTGTGCTGACGCGCAAATTACAGTAGCCGTCAGCAAGGCGACCGCAGCGAAAAAACGAGCTATCTTCATGACTTTCTTGTAGTACTCCTTACGTTGAGGGCGATTGGACAAAGCTCTTAGTTGTTTGTCCAGCCACCATTGGTTGGCTCAGGCGGCTAAAAGGTGCGCCCGACACTAAAGCGAATGACTTTCTTCTTTTCGTTAAAGAAAAATGGAAACCCGTCAATAAATTGGTTTGGCCGGGCGTTGGGATTATACGCAAAGATCAAGCGAAACGGTACATTGATGACGGGTACCTGGACTCGGACTTCCATGCCCATGCTGGACCGGTAATCGCCGATACTGTCAAACAAACTCTGAGACAAACGAACCACGCTGTTCGTCTGTGCTTCACCGCGCAGGAACACCGGTTGGAACCCGAAGGGCAACTGGGTCACCGGATTGACAGTGCCTGTCTGAGCTGCTTCGAGCTCAGCCTGAGTCACTATGCGGTTGTCGCGAGCGACGAGGCTAAAGCCCGGCGACGCAGCCAGGAGGGGGTTGTTACAGAGCGCTAACGAGCTCAAGCTGATTGGCACCAATGTCGTGAATCGCGGACAGGTCGTCGGCGTAAGCACGCCGACTGTCCCGAGGAACGGCTGGTCAGCCAGAAACTCGCTCGAAAACTGCTGGTCGCTCTTGGTTCGGATGTTGAACGCGCTGCCGACATCAACGAAAGCCGCAAGGCTTACCGTGTCGCTAATGACGGGTATGCGGTACTCGAAATTGCCGAGTATCTGCGTATCGCCGCCAACCGAAGTAAACGATCGCGGCAAGCGCGCAACGTTGCTCCCGGAAGTTCCTGTAAACGTACCGAGCGCGGCCGCAGTTGCCGGGAAACCCGCTATCGGCACCGGTGTTTGGTCAGGGTTCTCCGCAACGACGACATTCCGCGAAGTAATGAACGAATCGACCGGCGCTATCGGGCTGATCGAACGCACGTTGTAACCGCGAATGGTGAACTCATCGCCGAGGAAAAAGCGCTCGAAGATCGGCACGCCGTCCACGAAAGCGAGTGAGTTTGCCTCCTTCACTTTCGTCGTCGTGGCAAAGCTGCCAACCGTGCCGGCAAGGAGACGGAAACCGAAGACCTCCGGATGTTTCGACTTCTTGCGCCGCATCGGGAAAAACTGCGTGTAGGAGAGCGTCGGCTGGTAAGTACGTACGTCTC
>DATDFT010000284.1:0-19073 GCA_036522475.1 Pyrinomonadaceae bacterium
TCAGTTATCAGGGAGGCATAATAATGATCGATCTTATTCCCTTAGCTGAGATACCCATTGGTGGCAAAGAAGGATTTGTCTGGAACCGTTTGCATGAAGAACGCGAGGACATTTGCGAGGCGCTCTCCGGCGACTGCGGAGATGAGCGAGAGTTGCTCCAGTCGCGTTTGAGAAGAGTGGACGACGCCCTCGATCGCTTGATATCCAGATCATACAGTGACCGTTCTCATTAAGATCACAAAATACAGATCACGTTGTAGAATCCTTGACCGTTAAATAACCGTTTCGGTTGAGGAGCGCCTGAATGAAGGTATCTTTGCTTGTTGTTCTGGTCGTCGCACTGGCAGGTTCGTCAATCAAAGCCAACCTGACTCAGCAAGTTCAGCTTACCGCTGTGACGGTGAACACACAGGAAAAACAAGTGCCAAAGGAAATTCGCAGTAAGCTCTTCAAGCAAGTCCTCGCCGACTACAGCGACATCAAAGACTGCATCGAAAAAGAAGAAGGCGGAACTCGCAAGGCTGAAGAAGACATGAACGTTGAGGCGGTCGACGTGAATCGCGACGGTGTGCCCGAGTATGAAGTGGAACTTTCGGGTTCGTGTTCGTGCGGTATGGTGAACTGCACGATCTATCTCTATCGCCAGAGCGGTGGCGGTTACGAGTCGATCCTCGACGACGCTGCTGGTCTCGGTCTCGAACTGCTGAAGACCACGAGCAACGGTTACGTCGATCTAAGAGTCGACGCGCGTGATACCGCAGCGACCAGGGGAAGCACGATCTTCAAGTTCGACGGCAAGAAGTATCACGAAGCGCGCACGACCATAACTAACATGGAGACCGGCGAGACCAAACCCGCCACGCGTCGCGTGCAGTTCAAACGCGGGAGTTCGTCAACAACGCTCCGGGGTAGAGTAACGATAGCGTTGCCTGACCAACTCATCGTCGGCGCTCGTGCCGGACAGGTGATGACCGTGCAACTCACCGCGCCACGGAAGGCAGTGAGATTTACGTTGATGACTTCCAAAACCACCACCATGCTGACGGACAACAACACCAACAGTTGGACCGGAACGCTGCCCGAGACTGGCGATTACATCATCCTCGTCGAAGGCAACGGGACGAAGGGCAGCACTTATTCGATCACCATCAGCATCAAATAACAAATCCGGTGTTTGAAATCCGTATCATCCGCGGCTCACTTGCCTGAATCCATGTGCCAGCCGACATTCACGAGATCGTTTCCGCGCCTGACGAACATCTCGGTCGCGCGCCCGCTGGAGGTTGAGCGATTCCCGTTGACCTCGGTTTCA
The DNA here is from genome assembly GCA_036522475.1 of Pyrinomonadaceae bacterium. Classification (GTDB taxonomy): domain Bacteria; phylum Acidobacteriota; class Blastocatellia; order Pyrinomonadales; family Pyrinomonadaceae; genus PSRF01. The sequence goes on from DATDFT010000284.1 coordinate 1,313, forward strand.
TAAACATACGTCGTGTAGATGATGATCGTATTGCCGTAAACCTGGATCTCCGTCTTCGGAAATTCCAGTCGCATGAGTTTGCCGCCACCGTCGACGAAACGCTTCGCAGCCGCCAGCACCGCAGTTCGATCAGCCCAGCCTTCACCGGCGTTATCGATCGCGATCGTCTCTTCCGGAATCAACTTCTCCAGCGCTGCGCGATCGTTTGTGAACCAGGCTTTCCATACTGCTTCGCGCGCGGCGAGTATGCGTTGGCGAATCTGCGGCGTGATTGTCACTGGCTGCGACATCTGCGCCGCGCGCCATTCAGGATCTGGCGCCGTATACGATCCCACTTGTATCCAGTTACCGTTGCGCTTTCCGTAGATGTCCATGATGCGAAGACGTCGAAGCGTGATCGTTGTGTCGCCGTCTTTTCGTTGAAACTCGCCAAAAAATGTGGCGACCGCCAGTTCCGGACCATAGAAATGCACGTCGAAGTGGTCCATTTTGTACGTGGTGCCCGGTTGAAAATATGACCTCGACTTGGGTGCGTTGGCGGGTCGCGGCCAGTCGATGCCGTTGGCTCGCATGTATTCGTCGATGCCTTTGATTGGTGTTGGGTAGCCTTCGAGGAAACCGCGCCAGTCTTCGGAGTGCGTCGCGAAGATCTTGTCCTCATCGCCATCGATGAACGCCTGGAAGATACTCTCGATGTGCGCGCGGATCGCAGCCACATCAGCCGGGCGCTCCTGAGCGTTAGCCGTGAAGGCGATCGCGAATATCAACGCCACTATGAAAAGTGTTCTCATGGTCCACCTCCCTTTACAATTGATTTTGTGCCTTGTGTGCCTTTTTGTGGCAAGAACAAATACGCGAGCGGCGTGTCTGGTGACGTGAACGGCATTGCGGCGCGCGCTGGTCCAGCGATACTGTGACCACGTGCGACGCCTGCGTCCATGGATGATCGTCTCCGCTGCCTGGATCGTTCCAGCCGCCTTTGCTGTCCTGAATCGCGTAGCACAGGCATGGCTTCAAGGTTGGGAGCCGGCCACGCTTCGCGAGTTGCTGTTCGAGTTTGGTGACTGGCTGCTCTACGGGTTTCTCACGCCTTTCGTCTTCGCGATCTCGAAGCGCTGGCCGCTCGCGCGCCCGCAACTATGGCGACGCATTCTGTTTCATCTTTTCATGTCGATCATGTTTTGCGTCGCCTGGGCGACGTGTGGCCAGGTGTTGCGGATGTTGTTGGTTCGACTGTTCGCACCGCAGCTTTACCACCAGGCAATGCATAACGGGCTGGGCCAGTTTTGGCTGCGCACCGGTGTTGAGTGGCTGAGTTGGATCTTTATCACGTTGCCTTTCGGTGTCGCGGTTTATCTCTGCGTCGTCGGCATCGAGCATGCGACGCGTTACTTCATCGACGCGCGCGAGCGTGAGGTGCAAATAGCGCGACTCTCCGAGCAACTCTCCGGCGCCCGGTTCGCCGCGTTGCAGGCACAACTCAATCCTCACTTTCTTTTCAACACACTCAACACGATTACTGTGCTTGTGCGCGACAACGATCGCGACGGCGCCGTGAGTATCGTCGAGCACCTGAGCGAGCTTTTGCGCCGCACACTCTCACGGCACCAGGCGAACGAAGTCACGCTCGGAGAGGAACTCGATCTCGTCAGGCAATACGTAGCCATCGAGCAGGCACGCTTCTCGGATCGTCTGCGACCGGAGTTCAGAATACCCGACGCACTGCTCACTGCGGCTGTTCCGAGTTTCTCGTTGCAGCACCTCGTCGAGAATGCGATTCGCCACGGGATCGCGAAAGACTCAGACGCTGGTCTTCTGCTTGTCACTGCGGAACGTTCTGGCGACGTGTTGGAGATCACCGTCATTAACGATGGCGTCAGCATCGATCCGGCAGCGCCGATAGCGCCGGGTCACGGCATCGACAACACGCGCGAACGTTTGCGTGCGCTTTATAATGACGACGCGTCGTTGGAGATCGTGCCGCGCGCCGAAGGCGGTACGATTGCAATCCTGCGCGTGCCGTATCGTGAGCTGCGTCTGGAGTCAGAGGATGAAAGCTAGATGGAAAGCGTTGATCGCAGACGACGAACCCGCGGCTCGTCGCGGCGTTCGACAACTGCTCGCAAAGTTTCCGGAGTTCACTGTGGCAGGAGAATGTCGCAACGGCGCGGAAGTCCTTGCCGCACTCGAAAACCTCGCCGCTGACGTTGTGTTCCTCGACATTCAAATGCCGGGCATCGACGGCTTCGAAGTCATCAAGCGGCGCACGGTGGAGCGCATGCCGGCAGTAGTGTTTCTCACTGCGTTCGATCAGTTTGCGATCAAAGCCTTCGAAACCGAAGCGCTCGACTATCTGGTGAAGCCTGTCAGCGAAGCGCGTTTTGCGGCAACGATGAAGCGTTTGCTGAAGCGTTTGCGCTCGGGCGGCGCGCCGCGAAACGAGACCATCCTGGTTACGACTCCACGGGGCGCCACGGTGTTGCACCTAAACGAGATCGATTGGATCGAAGCAGCAGGAAATTACTCGCAGTTATGGGTGGGCACGCGTAGTTATTTTCTGCGTGAGTCACTTCAGTTGCTGGAGAAACGTGTGCATCAAAGCGGATTTGTTCGTGTCCACCGGCGCGCGCTCGTTCGTCTCGACAAGGTCCGCGAGTTAAGCCGCACCCGCGCGGGTTCACCCGTCGCGGTTTTGGAGAGCGGCGTTCGCATCCCCGTCTCACGTCGCCGCAGCGCCTCCTTCGCCGCCGCGTTGCGTCAGCAGACAGGATGGAGCGCTTGAAGAACATTCGCGGTTGAAACTGCCTTCGACGCCTGACAAAGTCAAGGACTCGTATGAAGCCGAGTCTTCAAAACTCCTTCACAACCTCTGACGCATCTTTGTCATCACGCAACTCGATAAACCGTGAGTGTCGCAGATGATTGCCTTTCGTCCACTCCGTGAATTCGACTTGCGCCACGAGCTTTGGTTTGAGCCATTGTAGGGTTTTCATGACTTCCGCGGTTATCGCCTCGCCGCGGCGTGCACTTGCTGGTTCAGGAAGATTTGCGAAAGGGCATTGCGACGTTCGCAGACCCGCGAAACGTCGAGCGACATCGCGGCGTATCGCCGGTGTAAATCCATTTCTGATTTTGGCAATGAAGATTAGATCTCTGCCGTCGTAATAACCGACAAGCAGGTACTCGAACCCATTACTGCCTGGCTTGTAACCACCGATCACAAGCTCCTGTCCTTTGTTCGTCTTGTACTTTACCCAGGCGCCACTTCGTTCCCCGCTTTCGTATCTACTGTCCCCGCGTTTTGCGACTACGCCTTCAAGCCCGCTCTTCCTGGCAGCCGCGATCAATCGACTCGCACTCGTCGGAAAGACAGAAGACAACCGAACAGGTTCGCGCATCCGCGTCAAGGCAGATTTTTCCAACACCATGCGGCGATCGACCAGTGGCAGCTTACGTAAGTCCTTACCTTTGTACGCAATCAAATCGAAAGCGTAGAAGTGGAGGGCCTCCGGTCGGAACTTATGCTTCTGCAACGCAGCAAATGAAGGTTTGCCGCTTTCATCCAGCACGACTAGTTCGCCGTCGAGTATCGTGTTGTCCGTCAGAAATGAGAACGAGGCCGCTATGCGTGGAAATGCGTTGTTGAGGTTGTTTCCACGTCGAGAAAACAGCGTGACAACGCCGCGCTCTTTCATCACCAGCACGCGATAACCATCGAGCTTCAACTCGTAGAGCCAGTTGCGGCCTGACGGCAACTCCTTGACCGGCTTCGCGAGCATCGGCTTCACAAAATCCATTCGCGCGTTCGGCAGTTGTCGTAGATCAACCATCACCTTCGATTACTCTGCCACACGGCGTCTGCAGCTTCCGCGATCTCGGTCATGCTTCGCTTTGTTAATGCGGATTGATCGTCACGCGCTTTCGATATCGCGCGAGTATTCTTCTGACTCTTGGTTAATTGCCATTTGTCCCGGTTGTCCCTTTCAGCTTTGGCGGTTGCGAAGCGATCGAGAGTCCATTCGCCTTTTAATTTTGTACCGTTCAGATAAAACCGCAGAAATCCTTTGTAATAGTTGCCTTCGATCAACTCATACGTGCCGATGTCCCACACCATCACCGTCCCGCCACCATACTGTCCTTTCGGAATAATGCCTTCGAAGTCGAGATATTCAATCGGATGATCCTCGGTCGGCATCGCGAGCCGCTTTTCGTCTTTTTTGAATGGCGGACCTTTCGGAACGGACCACGACTTCAGCACGTCGTGCATCTCCAGGCGAAAGTCATAATGCAAATGACTGGCAGCGTGTTTCTGAATAACAAAGCGGCGCCTGCCGCCTTGCGCGCTGCGTCGAGCCACAGCGGGCTTCGGTTCAGCCGTCTTTGTGAAATCGCGCTTGGCGGCATACGTTCTGAGAGATTCGCTGCTCTTCGCTTTCCGCCTCTGTTGCTGCTCGAAGAACTGCTTCACTTCCGCAGGCAATGTTTGCTTTTTTGTGAGCACCGGTTTGAAGAGATCACCTGATTTCTTAACACGCTCGAGCGCTTCTTCCGGTGTAAAGAAAAGGACTTCTGCATCCTTATTATTTAGAGCGTCGGACAGTTCGGACCAGGTTACCGGCAGCGATACGTAAGGACGGTGAGTCTTCGCGCGCAACGAATAGACACTCACGGTAGTTTTATAATCCGCGTTTTGGCTCCAGTCGATAAACACTTTTTTCGCTCGCAGCCGTTTGGGCATTTGCCAAACGATCCGTTTTGGTTCTTGTTGGGCCAGGAGTTGCGCGATTCCTTTTGCGAGTGGTTGGGTTTCGTCGTATGTCACCTTGGTATTGAGCGGAACGTAAACTTGCAATCCCTTCGATCCGGAGACTTTCACATACGATTCGAGACCCAGACCATGAAGCACGTCGCGCAGCATCAGAGCGACTCGTGCACAGTCCAGGATGTCAGCGCCTTCGCCCGGATCGCAGTCGAAAACTATTGAAGTCGGCCGGTCCAGGTGCGTTGCAAGGTGCATGAAGGGATGAAGTTCGAGGCTGGCGAGATTTGCCGTCCAGACCAAGGTCGCTTCATCGTTAATAAGTATGTATCGAATATCAGGGCCGGGCGTTTCGCGGCGCGGTACGGGCACAGTCTTTACCCAGGATGGCGTAAATGCCGGCGCATCCTTTTCATAGTAGAACTCACCAAATACGCCGTCTGGAAACCGCTTTAATGTAACCGGACGATTGCGGAGGTGCGGGAGGAGATATTTCGAAATGCGAACGTAGTAATCGATTACGGCCGCCTTTGTAAACTTCTTCCCCGGATACAGTACCTTATCAAGATTGGAAACCTGCACGCGCCGGCCGTCTACCTTGAGAGTTTGGATTTCTTGCGACGGTCTGCTCACGTGTGAATTGACAAGCGAAAATCGAGCCATGAAGCGCAGAGCGAACTGCGCAGTTCACAATTCTTAACAAATTTTTACGTCCACTTAACACACCCGTATTTGACCCCGCTTAGTATTCTGTCGCTCTAATGGCACAATGGAGGAGCGCTTCCCGGAGGGCGGCGGCAGGCGCAACAAAAAGGCGCGCGATATCGTACCCAATCAAACCCGAAATTCAGCGGTTGTGAGCAAGGAATCGAACTCTATGAAATCCAAGCAGAGCGTGTCTTATCGACTGGGAATACTCCTGGCCATCGGTGGACTCTGCGTCATTCTCCCGAGTTGTGTAAACAAGGCCCAGCAAAACTTCGAACGTCCCCCGGCCCCGGTTGTCGTTTCCACGGCAGTCTCGCAAGACGTTTCAAATTACATGGACGCGCTCGGCAAGATCGTCGCACGTGAGACTGTTTCAATCCAGCCACAGGTGTCCGGACGCATCACGCAGATTAACTTTACCGACGGGGCGAACATCAAGAAGGGGCAGCTGCTCTTTACGATCGACCCGCGCCCGTTCGAAGCGAATGTCAGACAAGCGGAGGCGAATCTGGCCAAAGATGTCGCTGCGAAAAAACAGGCCGAAGCGAATCTGGCGCGCGAAATCGCACAGGAGAACTGGGGCCGAGCGCAAGTCGAGCGATACGGAAAGCTCGTCGAGCAGGGCGTCGTGCCCACCGAGCAATACGGCCAATTCCGCGCCGACTATGACAGGCTGAAAGCCAACAGCGAAGCGGCGCGCGCCGCGGTGCGCAGTGCGGACGAGACGATCAAAGTCGACAAGGCAGCCATCGACACGGCGAAGGTGCAGCTCAGTTACTGCTTCATCCACTCACCTATCGACGGGCGTGCTGGACAACGCCTGGTCGACATCGGAAACGTCGTCAATCCGGGCGCGCAAGGCAACAGAGAATCGACCGCGGTCTCCAATAACGCACTGCTCGTGATCGAGCGTCTCGATCCGATCTATGCAGACTTCACGATCTCGCAAAACAACCTGAGTGCCGTGCAGGACCAGATGCGCGCGGGCACCTTGAGCGCTGAAGTCCGCCTGCCCGATTCGCCGGGTGATGCGGTCTCAGGGCGACTCACCTTCATCGACAACTCAGTGCAGACTGAAACCGGGCAAGTGACGTTGCGCGCGACGCTTCCAAATCCCGATCACAGGTTTTGGCCCGGTCGCTTTGTGAACATTCGTCTGTTGCTGGGAACGATTCAGGGCGCGGTACTCGTCCCAGCGTCGGCGCCGCAAATGTCCGCGGCTGGTTCCTACATTTACGTGATCAAACCGGATATGACGGCCGAACAACGCACCGTTTCGCTGGGCCAACGCCAGGGCGATCTGATCGTGGTTGAGAAAGGCGTCGCAGCGGGCGAACAGGTCGTGATCAATGGCCAGCTCGGTGTCACACCGAAGGGCAAGGTCGTCATCGAACAACCAAAACAGGTAAATAACCCGGCCACCGCAGCTGCAAGTGAAACGAAGTAATGAATCTCTCTGAACCATTTATACGGCGGCCGGTAATGACCGCGGTCCTGACGCTCTCGGTGATCCTTTTCGGAGTGCTGGCGTACTTTCAGCTTCCCGTGAACGACCTGCCGGCGGTCGACTATCCGGTGATTCAGGTGACGGTCGGTTATCCGGGCGCGAGTCCCGACACGATCGCGAACAACATCGCCACGCCACTCGAGCGCCAGTTCATGCAGATCAACGGGCTCGAGGTCGTGACTTCACGCAGCACGCAGGGGGTCGCGTCGTTCACGCTTCAGTTTGCACTCGACAAGAGCATCGATGCCGCCGCGACGGATGTGCAAACAGCAATCTCGCAGGCAACCGGCAGTTTGCCGGCCGACCTCCCATCGCCACCGACTTATTCAAAGACCAATCCAAACGATCAGCCGATCATGTACATCGCGATGGTCAGCGATTCGGTCACGCCCGGACAACTTTACGACTTCGCGAGCACGCAGGTGGGCCAGCGACTCAGCATTCTGCCCGGCGTTTCGCAGGTCAACGTTTACGGCACGAAATCGGCCATTCGTATCAAGGCCAACCCATCAGCGCTATGGGCGCGCGGTATCTCGATTGACGACCTCAGTGCCGCGATTAAAGCCGGTACCAGCTACACGGGCGCCGGCCAGTTGGATAGTTCGACACGAACGGCAATTCTGCGTCCGCAGGGCCAGCTCGAGAGCGCCGCACAGTATGAAAACCTGATTGTCGGCGGCACCAATAACGCGCCGGTGTACCTCCGCGACGTCGCGACTGTTAAAGAGTCGGTGCAGGACGAAAGAGTCAGCATGCGTTTCTGGGTTCGCGGGAATGAAGTGCCGACTGCGACAGTGATCGTGGCCGTTAACCGCCGCGCTGGAGCCAACGCAGTCGAGGTATCGAAATCGATCCACGCGGTCCTGCCCCAGATCGCGAATGAGTTGCCGGGCTCGATCAGGATCCAACCGATCTACGATCGCTCGGCAAACATTGTCCACTCAGTCACTGACGTGCAGATGACGCTGGTGATCGCGTTTGTCCTGGTTGTGATCGTGATCTTTGCTTTCCTTGGCCGTGTGACGGACACGTTGATTCCGGTAGTCGCGCTGCCGCTGTCGTTACTGATCACGTTCATCGCGATGCGCGGGCTTGGCTACAGCCTCGACAATCTTTCGCTGATGGCATTGACACTCGCGATCGGTTTCTTAGTTGACGACGCCATCGTATTTCTCGAAAACACAGTGCGACGAATCGAACGCGGCCAGCCACCGTTCGAAGCGGCGATCAGCAGTGCGAAAGAGATCAGCTTCACGATTTTGTCGATGACGATCTCGCTTGCGGCCGTTTTCATCCCGCTCGTGTTCATGACCGGACTGGTCGGTCGCATCTTTCGTGAGTTTGCGATCACGATCGTGATTGCGATTCTCGCGTCGGGCTTGGTCTCGCTGACGTTGACGCCGCTCATGTGCGCGCGGCTGCTGAAAGAGCGTGGACACGGGATACGCCAAACGTGGATGGAGCGCGTAATCGGCGGCATCGAGTCGCGGGTACTCAAACTGTACGGCGGCTCGCTCTGGTGGTTTCTGCGTCATCGATGGATCTCGCCTGTGATCTGGGTAATCTGTTTGGCGGGCACGATCGCGCTCTTCACGTTCGTGCCGAAAACTTTTCTGCCGCCGGGCGACAGCAGCGTGATCTTCGGCGCGTTCATCGCCGCGGAAGGTTCGTCGCCGAAACAGATGCGCGAATACCAGAATCGTGTCGATCAGAAGTTGCACGAGGATCCACGAGTCATCACTGATTTTACGATGACGGGCGCAACCGGTTTCCTCGCGTCAAACCAGGGCATCACGTTTACTTTCATCGATCCGCCCGATAAACGAAAACCCATCGCCGAAGTCACGGCGGAGATGATGGGCAAGCTGAACACGATTCCCGGAGTGATGACGTTTCTGCGTCCGTTTCCGGTGCTCGAGATCAGCACGGGGGTGACGAGCCAGCAGCAAGGTCAGTACGCGTTCAGTGTTTCCGGTGCGGATCCGGCGCAGGTTTACCAGGTGGGTCAGGCGCTGATGGGAAGGATGATGCACTACCCTGGATTCCTGAGCGTCTCGTCAGACTACTTCAACAACACGCCGAATCTGAACATCGACATTCGCCGCGATCAGGCGAAGACATACGGTATTTCCGAAGCGCGCATTCTCACTTTGCTGCGCAACGCGTATTCGCAAAACTATCTCTACCTGATCAAGAAGCCTGAAGATCAGTATCAGGTCATTCTCGAGATGGAAGACTCGGTGCGCCAGAAACCCGAGGATCTCTCGCTGCTCTACATCAAGTCAGATGATGGACACCGGCTCGTGCCGCTCAGCGAGCTAGTCACATGGAAATCCGTTCTTGGTCCACAGACAGTGAACCACTTGAACCAGTTCACGAGCATGACACTCTTCTTCAACCTCAAGCCGGGAGTCGCGCTGGGCGATGCGACGAATTACATCACTCAACAGGCGGCGCAGGTTGTACCGCCGGGCGTGCGCGCGGAATTGCAGGGTGAGGCGTTGACGTTTAGCCGCACGGTCACGAGCCTGACGATCCTGATGGGACTCGCGGTGTTCGTGATGTACGTGATTCTCGCGATTCTTTACGAGAGTTATGTTCATCCGTTGACGGTGCTATCGACATTGCCCACCGCGCTCGTTGGCGGTTTGTTGACGTTGATCCTGTTCGGACAAGTGGCATCGCTGTACGCGTTCGTCGGCATGTTCATGTTGATGGGCATCGTGAAGAAAAACGGCATCATGATCGTCGACTTCGCGCGGCATCGCGTCGAGGCAGGTGAAGCGGCAGACAAAGCGATTCACGATGCGAGCATGGATCGTTTCCGTCCGATTCTGATGACGACACTCGCTGCCGTGTTTGGCGCCGTGCCGATCGCGCTGGGTTATGGTGCTGATGGATCGTCACGACGTCCGCTCGGCTTGGTTGTAGTTGGCGGACTGATCGTCTCGCAGTTCATCACGCTCTACATCACGCCAGTGATTTATCTCTATCTCGAGGAGTTCCAGGAAAGGGTCCTCGACCGCACATCATTCTTCCGCTCGCGCCGCTCACAGAAGCCAGTCGTTGAAGAACCTGCATAGATATTTTGCCGTTCATCTGTGGCAAAATGTCACCCATGTCAAACGAACCAGAGATGAATGCCACGGCGACGGCCCAATGGGTTGTTGGTCCAGAGGATCTCGCGAGCGCTGTGCTCACCGGCATGGGAGATGAGTTTCCTCATGTCTTTGCTACCGCACGCATGATCGCGCTGATGGAGATAGCGGCAGCGCGCGTGCTTCAGCCGTTACTTGGACCAGGCGAACTGTCCGTCGGCGTTACTGTCGACGTCAGTCACACTGCACCGACACCCGTCGGCGCTCAGGTAACCGCAACCGCGCGTTACGCTGGTCGCGAAGGCAAGCTGTTCCTGTTCGAAGTCAGCGTCAGTGATCCCGGCGGCGAAGTAGGTCGGGGCTGGCACAAACGCGCGATCGTCTCGAGTGAACGGCTCCAAAACGGCGCGGCCAGAAGAGTTGGTTGAGGTGTGCTATGTCAGTTGCTCGACGACGACTTAAGCTGCGCAGAAAGAGGCGAGATGCGAAAGATGTGTTTGAGGAGGAGTTCGCGCTCGAGAGTCTGAAGAGCGATCGGTTGCGAGTGACGATCCTGATCGGCGCCATTGTCAGCGCGCTGCTGCTGGTGCTGATCCTGGTCCCGATCTTTTTCAACGGATTTTCAGACGGCCTTTCACGGCAACTTCCGCCGCTTTCTGCTGGCGGTTTTTATCATCGTTGGCGCGAACCTCTGTTATTTGTTCTTCGAGCGCATGGCCATTGATCGCTTGATCCGGAAACGGCAGAAGCCTTTCACCGCGCTCAAGTATCTCAGCTCTTTTGTAGAAACGAGCATTCCCACGGCAGGCATGATTGTGGGTGCGATGTTCCTTGGTCCAATCTACACGTTGTTCACACCGGCTGCGTTTATATATCCGTTGTTCATCTCGCTTTCAGCACTGCGCCTGAATGTCAGGCTCTGTATCTTTACCGGCGCAGTGGCTGGAGTCGAGTACATGCTGCTCGCGCTTTACTTGATTCAGAGCAGTTCGAATGTGGGAGTGGAGCCAATCCTCTCGGGTGTGCCGCATCATCTGTTTAAGGGTTTTCTGCTGGTGTTGACAGGGGTTGTGACCGGACTGGTCACGCGTCAGATCAGAAAACGCATTCTCAATTCTTTCTCCGTGGTCGAGGAACGCAACCGCATCTCGAGAACTTTTGGTGAGTACGTGTCGCCGGAAGTGATGGGCAAACTGCTCGAACTGAAGCCTGACCTGAGAAGCGAAAGCAAGAATGTGTGCGTGATGTTTCTCGATATCAGGAACTTCACGGGCTTTGCGGAGAAGCGAAGCCCCGAGGAAGTGGTCCACTATCTCGAGTCGTTGTTTGAGTTCATGATCGAGATCGTGAACCGCCATCACGGGATCATCAACAAGTTTTTGGGTGACGGGTTTATGGCGGTGTTTGGCGCGCCGTTGTCGGATGGTAAAGATTGTCTGAACGCGGTTGAGGCGGCGCAGGAGATCCTCGCGCGGCTGAAGCAGGAGGTCGAGGCGGGAACGATTCTGCCGACAACGGTGGGGATTGGTCTACACGCGGGAGAGGCGGTGACTGGCAGTATCGGATCGGCGTTGCGACGCGAGTACACGGTGATTGGTGACGTTGTGAACCTGGCGGCTCGGATTGAGAAGCTTAACAAGCAGTTTGATTCGCAACTTTTGATCTCCGAGATGGTTTGGCAGGCCGTCAACGAAGATCATCGAAAGGCGATGCCGATGGGTCATGTGCAGGTGCGTGGGCGAGAACAGGCGATTCAGGTGTATCAGGTGGCCTAAAGCAGTTTCACGCAAAGGCGCAAAGAGGACGCAAAGACGCAAAGAAATACACGAACTTCTTCTTTGCAGCTTTGCGTCCTCTTTGCGCCTTTGCGTGAAACCTCTTTCACAATTCTCTGACGCTTCGCTCCAACTCGGTTCTAATTTCCTCCGGTGTTTGCTCAGGTGAAAAGTTGATTGGATCTCCGAAGCTAACTGACACAGTTCCTGCGGGGGCGAAGAGTTGTCGTTGCTGTTTGAGTTCGAAGAGACCGTTTAGTTTGATCGGAATCACGGGGATGTTTAGTTCCGATGCAAGCAGGCCGATGCCCGCCTTGAAGGGTTGAATCTGTCCGTCGCGCGTTTCCACTCCTTCCGGAAAGATCAGAATACTCCAACCATGGTCCACCGCTTCGCCCGCATATGCGAAGCTCTGTCGAAAGCCGCTTCGCCGCGGTATCGAAAAGACGTTGAACAGCGCTGCGCTGAGCACGTACGCCACTCTCGACTTCACCCGCATGTACCACGGCAACGTCACTTCTGGATAACGCCATTCGCGCAACAACTCTCCCTGCATCGCGATCGCTAAACGCACGCGCTGCCGCAACGGCAACGCCGAGAGAATCAGTCCCGCATCGACGTCAGTCACATGATTTGAGATGAACAATGCCGGTCCGGTTACTTTCGACGGCCGCTCGGCGCCGTTCACGCGTACGCGACACATGTACATCGTTACAGGAAGCACGAGGAAGTGATAGACGAGGAAGCGTATCCACGTCGTGGGCCAGCGCATAGCCCAACGCGGATATGGATAAGCGACCGCGTCTGACTTTCCACGACTGACAATCTTTTCGATATCAGCAATCGTGGTTGCTTCGGTGATTGCGGCTTCGTCGAGTTCGATTTGGTATTGATCTTCGAGCGCGCTCAACAACTCGACTCTGCCGAGTGAATCGAGTTTGAGTTCGTTGGCGAGGTTCGCTGACGAATCGATGATCCCTGCGCCGGTGATTCGGCTGATGACCGGGAGGCTCAACGGCGCCGCCGGCGTGTTCATTGTCTCGACTGCGGCGGCAACTTGTCCCTTGATGACCTTTCGCGTACCGGGAGTGCGTGGAAACTCGCTCGTGGACCATGCGACCCAGTGACGAATGCGCTGAAACTCCGCGAGCGAATTGTTTGCTCGTTCTACAGCCGCACTTAAATCAGTGTGCTCGTCGCGGCGAATCAACACTGCGAGCGCTTCGGTGCCCTTTGAGCCGGGCAGCGGAATGACGGCGCTCTCTTTTATCTCCGGTTGATGATCGAGCGCCGCTTCTAGATCGGCCGGAAAGATCTTCAAACCTGCCGCAGTGACGATCGTGTCTTTACTTCTGCCGCGGAAATAGATGTTACCTTCCGGATCGACTTCTCCGATGTCGCCCGTGTGAATCCAGCCTTGCTGATCTGTGAGTGTTTGAGTGCGGCCATTCCAGTAACCGGGTGAGACGTTGTCGCCGCGCACGAGGATCTCGCCGTCGTCACTAAGCTTTACCTCCTGGCCCGCAACGGGTTTTCCGATCGAGCCTCGCTGCATGTGAAACGGATGTGAGAGACTCGTGAGCGACGCAGTCTCAGTCATCCCGTAACCTTGAATGACTGCGTAACCGAGACGCCGCCAAAAAGTTTCCGTGTCGCTTTCGAGGGTTGCGCCGCCGGTGACGAAAGCCCAGAAGCGCCAGCCAAAACGACGATGCACGTTTCGGAAAGTCCACCAGTTGCGAAGGAAGTGTCGTCCTTCTGCCGCCGCAAGCTGCTCTTCTACGCTTACGTCTTTGCGTGAAACTTCTTCACGCAACGTCTCCAGCACACGCGGCACCGTCACGACTGCATTAATCCTTTGCTTCTTTACGACGTCGACGATCTCCGATGGCTTGTACGACTCACGGAAATACACTTCGCCACCCATAAGCTCGGGAATGAAGATGCCCATCAACTGCCCGAAGACGTGACTCAATGGCAGCAGGCAAAGAAATCGCAGCGGGTGTATGAAACGTTCCCAACGAGCATACTTGCGAAACTCTTTTTCGATCGGAGCGATGTTCGCGAGCAGGTTGCGATGCGTCAGGCAAACGCCTTTCGGTTCAGCGGTCGTTCCTGAAGTGAAGACGACTTGGACCAGGTCATTCGGCGTGGCGCGATACGGTGCGTCCGAGTGGGTGGCGATCGTGTCGCTGAGATTCTTCCGTGATAAGTGTGGCAAATCGAGCTGCGGTTCGTCAGCGAGCAGTAATTTCGCGGAGACTTGTTGCTGCACTCGCGCTGCGAAGTCAGGCGCGGATTTTAAATCGAGCGGGACCACGACCGCACCACGCAACAGGCAGCCATAGAAGGCGACAATCCACTCCGGACTATTCTCACTCCAGAACAGCACGCGATCGCCGCTACCGATCTCGCGTGCTTCAAGTTCGCGGGCAAACTGAAACGCGCACGATGCGAGACGTGCGTACGACCAGCGCGCGATTCGCAGCCCGCGCCAGTGAACCACGGCAGTCTGCTCGCCGTGCGCGACGCAGTCGTCCAGAAAGCTGAGTAACGTTTTCCGCATACGCAGATTTTCACGCAAAGACGCAAAGACGCAAAGCAAGGCGACTTCCTTTGCGTCTGTGCGCCTTTGCGTGAAAATAAATCAATCGATGCGGCGGCCACCGCAGGGGTGGGACAGTTTGATCACTGCCCCGAACCTGGATCTTATCGAGGCTGCTGCTCGCCTTCAATCGTCAATTCACTCTTGACACTGAACAGGCCCGGGACGCCGCGCGCGCGAATGTAAGCAATGTTCGCGTCACCCTTGTTGGCGACAACACCTTTCAGAGTCGCGTGGCCGCGATCGACGATGATGTGAATCGATGGCACTGCCTGAGTCGCGTAGCGAAATAGCGGAGAGTTTTGACCGTAGATTTGCCGGTAGAGCGCGAATCGTAAACGATCGTCCGAAGGTGACAGTGGCAACGTTTCGATTTGATTATCGACCCTCGCGACACCTTCGATGTCCTTCACGCGTGCGCCTGCGTCTGACTTCGTTGTGGGACGCACGACCTGTCCTCTTAGGACCACAGTGTCACCCTGGACCTCGAATTGAAGCCAGTCGAAGACACCGTAGTAAGGCAGTGTCGCGAGCTCATGCCGAATCTCTCGAACCAGATGAGGATTAACTGGAGCTTGGGCGAGAAGCGATGAGCTTGTCATCACGAGCAGGACCAGAACCGGTAAGCACCTTCTGAGTACGATTGCGCACATATCCGAAAACCTCCTACCCCAGAATTTCTAGTGGCAAAAGTTCTCGCGTGTGTGAGTATTTGGTTGTGATTTTGTAAAAGACAGAAAGAGGAGCAGGAAGAATCGTTACTTCCTGCTCCTGCTCATGATTCCTACCGCGTGCGGCTACTGTCCGATCGGCGGATCGGTCGCGGTTGCTGGTTGATCGCGGTTGACGTGGATCGTATTCGTGTCTGAGTCAACGTAGTAGTGATTCGTACCAGTGGCGCCGACTCCGGTTGCGACCTGCGGGTCAGCATTAATCGTGTAACCGGGCTGAGCGGACGTCGACTTGGGAATGATCTTCATGTTGTAGACGTAGCCGTCGACAACGGGCGTCGTGCCGTCAAAGCGCGCGTCCAGGTAGTTCTCCTTGCGCATCTCTTCAAAGGTTCCGAACGAGCTGCGTTGATGGCCGTTGTAATAAAGCATCTGCTGTTCGGCGATGGACCGCAGGGTCTTCACTGCCGCCGCCTCGTTTGCGGCCCTGATGGCGGCGCGATAGCCGGCAATGCCCACGCCGATCAGAATGCCGATGATGGCGATCACGATCATCAACTCGATCAGCGAAAAGCCGCGTTGGTTCTTCTTCGTATTGTTCAGGGGTTCCATAGTTCCTCCTCGGGCACTTACACGAAGCCTCTCCGTTCTCGGTTCCGATTTTCTGCTCCGCTTGCCCATCCTTCGTACGGGCCTTAGTCTACTACAAGGAGTGCGCGAAGGTCACATTCGAGCGGCGGCCAACTTTTTCGTGCCTGACGTGCTCTTAGCATGTAGAATGCAGACCAGTTCATGCGGAACCTCGAACCCATCAGTAGTGGACAGATAACCAGCGCCAACGCGGTCGAACAGATTGAACGCCTGCAACGCGCGGTGGAGACTGTCATCAAGGGCAAGCCCGAAGCGATTCGGCTCGCCATCGTAACCTTGATGGCGGGTGGTCACCTGCTGGTCGAGGACGTTCCGGGCGTCGGCAAAACGACCCTGGCCCATGCGCTCGCACGCGCGCTCCATTGCAGTTTTCAGCGCATCCAGTTTACTTCCGATCTGCTGCCTTCAGACGTCATCGGACTCTCTGTTTATAACCAGCACAGCGGCGTGTTTGAGTGGAAACCGGGTCCGGTTTTCGCGAACGTAGTGCTCGCTGATGAGATCAATCGCACCACGCCGAAGACTCAATCCGCACTGCTCGAAGCGATGGCCGAAAGACACGTGACTGTCGAAGGCGCGACTCACAATCTGCCTGCTCCGTTCATCGTGTTGGCGACGCAGAATCCGATCGAGCATCACGGAACTTATCCGCTGCCGGAGTCGCAACTCGATCGATTCATGTTGCGGCTGCGCATCGGCTACCCCGCGCCTGCCGACGAGCAACGCATCCTGCGCGATCGCGAGTATGCAGATCCACTCGACGATCTCGAGCCGGTGATGAGCGCGAGTGAAGTTGTCGAACTGCAACAGGCTGTTGCTTCTGTTTCAGTAGACGACACGCTGGTCCAATACTTGATGCGCATCGTTGCGGCGACGCGCGATTCGGAGATGCTCGATCTCGGTGTGAGCCCGCGCGGAACTCTCGCGCTGTTTCGTGCGGCCCAGGCGCTCGCGCTGACTGAAGACCGCAGTTACTGCATTCCCGACGACATCAAGCGACTCGTGATACCTGTCTTCGCACATCGCATCACGGTCAGTTCGCGATTCTCATCATCGCTCCGCCGCAGTGAAGAAGCAGAAGCGGTCCTTAACGAAATTCTGAAAACCGTCAGTGTTCCGTTGTGAAGCCAGACCGCGCAGCTTTGACTCCTCAGAAAACCTCTGTGCCGCGTATTGTTCTGGGGACGTTGCTCGTTCTTGCCGGACTCGCGTCCGCGCTCGTAACGGTTCTCGCACGTCGCGCCGATCAAAGTGGACTCGCAGGCGCCGCTGCGATCTTGTCGCTCATCATTGCGTTGTTGCTGACGATCTTTATCGTGCCGCCGCTAGCGCGTTCGGCACGAATGGAAGTCGCGAATCTTGATTTTCCTTTCGAGCCGACGAGTGGTGGCGGCGTGTTTCTGGTGATCATCATCGTCGTTGGGTTTGCGGCGTGGAACACGGGAAACAATCTGCTGTTTCTCGTGTTTTCATTACTGTGTTCGACGCTCTTCGTCGGCTGGGTACATGCGGGCACTTCCTTGCGCGACCTGACTGTCTCCGCGCGTTTTCCGGATCATATTTTTGCGGCGGAAGCCGCGCCGGTCATCGTGACGCTGCGCAACAACAAGCGTGTGTTGCCTTCGTTTTCGATCCTTGTGGAAGCGCGTGGTCCTGGTAATGAAAGCGATGAGAAACGTAAACGCCGGCACGTCAAACGTTTGCTCGCTTACTTTAGTTACGTGCCGCATCATGCGGCGGCGGAGCAGAGAGTCGAACAGCTTTTTCCGACGCGTGGTCACGTGCTGATCGATGGGTTTGAATTGTCAACACGTTTTCCGTTCGGGTTCTTTCGGCGGCGGCGTCGCCTGCGAGCGCGCGACGTCGACATCATCGTCTATCCCAAGCCGGAAGTGATCAGCGACGAATTGCACTTGCTGCCGATGTACGCCGGGCGAATGCCGTCTGCGCGGCGCGGGGCAGGACACGATCTGTTTTCGATGCGCGA
>DATDFT010000285.1:0-26811 GCA_036522475.1 Pyrinomonadaceae bacterium
AGATAAACACGCGAGAGCAGGGCATTGTCGTAAAGCATCTTTTCGAAGTGAGGAACAAGCCATCGCGCATCGGTTGAGTAACGATGGAAACCGCCGCCAAGCTGATCGTACATGCCACCGTTTGCCATCTTCCGGCAGGTGTGGCTCACCATCTCGAGCGCCTCTTGATTGCCGGTGCGCGCGTATGTGCGCAACAGAAACTCGAGGGTCATCGCCGGCGGAAACTTTGGTGCGCCGCCGAACCCGCCGTTGATTGAATCGTAACTTCTAACGATTCCCACGTAGGCAGCATCGAGTAATTCAGGTTCGATCGGATAATCACCGCCGCCCGCAACACTGATCCGCTTCAACTCACTGACGAGCGACGTGCCTGTCTCGCGAATGTCGTCCTGGCGGTCGCGATAAGCCTCCGCGACTCCGATCAGAACCCGTGGAAATCCCGGCATGTTGTAACGATCTTCAGGCGGAAAGTACGTGCCGCCGTAAAACGGAACCGCATCCGGCGTGAGGAACACAGTCATCGGCCAACCACCGTGATGGGTCATGATCTGGACCGCGTTCATGTAAATCTGATCGAGGTCAGGCCGCTCTTCGCGATCGACTTTGATATTCACGAAATTCTCGTTCATCAGCCTCGCGATCTGCTCGTTTTCAAACGACTCGTGCGCCATCACGTGACACCAATGACACGCCGAATAGCCGATGCTGAGCAACACGGGTTTATCCTCGCGTCTCGCTTTGTCGAAAGCTTCTTCACCCCATGGATACCAATCGACCGGGTTCTCCGCGTGTTGCAGGAGATAAGGACTCGTTTCGTGAATCAGATGATTAGGCATATCCACAGATTACACAGATTTCACAGATTGAACCAATTGGCACAATCTGTGTAATCTGTGGATATGCAAAGAGAGACTCTGGAGTTTGATGTTGTGTTTGTAGGCGCTGGTCCAGCCAACTTGAGCGGTGCACTTCACCTCGCGCGATTAGTCAAACAGGACATTTCACTGGGCGACGTCGAGATCGCCGTGATCGAAAAAGGCGCTGCTGTTGGTGCACACATTCTTTCCGGCGCCGTGATGGATCCGAAAGCACTGCGTGAGCTCATTCCCGACTTTGAAGCGCAGGGCGCGCCGCTTGAATCTCCAGTCAAAGAAGATCACTTTCTTTATCTGACTCAGAAACTGGCGCTGCGTTCACCGATCACGCCGCCGCCACTCAAGAACCACGGCTATTACATCGTTTCGTTGAATCGTTTGACTGCCTGGCTCGGAGAAAAATGCGAGGAGGCCGGCGTCAATATTTTTCCGGAGTTTCCCGGCGCTGACTTGCTTTATGACGAAGACGATCGCGTGCTCGGAGTGCGCACCGGCGACAAGGGCATCGACAAAGAAGGCAAACACAAAGCGAATTACGAACCCGGCGTCGATCTCCAGGCGAAGATCACCGTGCTGGGCGAAGGACCACGCGGCTCACTTACCAAACAACTGATCGAGCGTCTCGGACTCGACGAAGGCTGCGAACCGCAAGTCTACAGCCTCGGCGTGAAGGAGCTTTGGGAGTTGCCGGACGATCGTTATCCCACCGGACGAGTGACGCACACACTCGGTTTTCCCTCAGATTCCGCTACATACGGCGGCGGTTGGATCTACGGCATGCAGAATCGCGTGTTGAATCTCGGCTACGTCACCGGACTCGATTACAAAGATCCGCTGATCGATCCGCACGCGGAGTTTCAACGCTTCAAGACTCATCCTTACATCGCGAAGCTGCTCGATGGCGGCAAGATGATTCGCTATGGCGCAAAGACGATCGCTGCAGGTGGTTACTTCGCAATGCCGCGCATGTATGCAGACGGCGTCCTGTTGGTCGGCGACTCCGCTGGTCTGCTCAACGCGCAACGCTTGAAGGGAATTCACTCCGCGATCAAGAGCGGCATGCTTGCTGCCGAAGCCATCTTCGAGGCTCTGAAGGCACGCGATTACTCGGCGAAGCAGTTGCAACGCTACGAACAGGCAGTTAACGAAAGCTGGATCGTTCCGGAGTTGCGCAAGGTCAGAAACTTTCACGCGGCGTTCAAACATGGTCGCTGGCCGGCGTTGATCAATGCGGGATTGCAATTCGTAACCGGCGGTCGTGCCTGGGGAATCTTCGATCGCGATAATTCTGTAGCCGGTCACGAGGAGATGAAGAAGCTCTCGTCGTACGGCTACCGCGACGACCGGCTCGAGCAGCGCTATAAGGATCTGCGTTTCGACGGCAAGTTAACTTTCGATAAGGTGACCGACGTCTATCACGCCGCGGTGGGCCATGACGAGGACCAGCCGGTCCATCTGCACGTTCTCGACACGAACGTCTGCGCGACACGTTGCGCCGAAGAGTACGGCAATCCCTGCCAGCGGTTTTGTCCTGCGGCTGTCTATGAGATGGTTGAGGATGGCGGCAACGGGAACCGGCGTTTGCAGATAAACTTCTCGAACTGCGTACACTGCAAAACATGCGACATCATGGATCCTTACCAGATCATCAACTGGGTTACGCCCGAAGGTGGCGGTGGACCAGACTACAAAGGCATGTAATGATTCGCCACAAAAAGGCACATAAGCCACAAAAGTATTTTCCTTGAAGAAAATGAATTTATGACTTATGTGCCTTTTTGTGGCTAATTCTTTTGCTTCAATCCGATTCGTGCTTGATTTCAAAGTGCACGCGGCCGCGCATTACCTCTTCCAGCGCGATACGCGTCGGCTTATGTTTCTGAGGATCGATGTCGATTCTGGGCTGCGCGCCGCGCTGTAATTGTTTGCTGCGCTTCGCCGCAAGAATTATCATGCGATACTTCGAATCAACTTCCTGTCCGCCGCTGCCGTCAACTTCACTGCCATCCAACTCTGTCGTAGCCACTCGATTGCTCCTTCTGCTATCACTCTATAATTGAATTGCGTTTGAATTTTTTAATCACTTCCAGCACCACGCTCTCCTGGCGCATGCAACGGGCGCGCTCCGCATAAATGATCGCCGCAAGCTGGCCCATCGCCCGGTCAACCTCGTCATTAATGATTACGTAATCGAAAGCCGAGTACTGCTTCAGCTCCTCTGGCGCGTTGCGCAGGCGCAACTCGAGTTCGTCGGGTGAATCCGTACCGCGCGCAATCAGTCTCTGCCGTAAAACTTCGAATGAGGGCGGCAGGATAAAGATACTCACTGAATCCATCAGTAACTGCCGCACGCTGGCGGCGCCCTGAACGTCGACTTCGAGAATGATGTCTGCGCCTGCGGCAGTCTCTTCAATAACCTGGTTCTTCGCCGTTCCGTAAAGATTTCCGTGCACGCAAGCCCATTCAAGAAACTCGCCCGCGCCGGCCATCTCTTCAAAAATCTCGCGATTGACAAAGAAATACTCGCGGCCATCGACTTCACCTGGACGTGGCGCGCGAGTCGTGTACGAGACAGAATAGCGAAGATTCTCGACAACTTCCAACACGTGGCGAATGAGCGTGCCTTTGCCGCCACCCGATGGCGAACTAACGACGAAGAGCGTGCCTCTCGAAGCAGCATGACTGACTGTGCGCGACGTTTCCAGTTCTTTCACTCTACTCGACATTCTGAACCTGTTCGCGAAGTTTCTCGACCTCTGCCTTGATCGCCAAGCCCGCTTCCTTGATTACAAGATCCGTGGATTTCGAAAGAGTCGTGTTGGCTTCACGATTGAGCTCCTGCAAAAGGAAATCAAGCATCTTTCCCGCTTCGCCGGGAGCATCGAGGGCTTCCTGAAACTGCGACAGGTGACTGCGCAACCGGACCATCTCTTCACTCACGTCACTGCGGTCGGCGAGATACGCGACCTCCTGGGCCAATCGCACCGGATCTACTTCCACGACCTGACCGCCGCGATTCAGCAGTTCGCCAATCCGTTTTTGCAGGCGCAGGCGATAAGCGTCGGCGAGACCCGCGGCTGACGATTCGATCACGGGCACCAGCGCTTCGATCTTTCGCACTCGATCGCGCAGCTCATTTTTGAGTGCTTCACCTTCCTGCTGGCGCATCTTCTCCAGTTCATCGAGCGCCTGGTCCAATGCCTGTTCGAGTGCCGTGATCATTCGCCCGTCGATGCCGTTGCGCGCCGGTTGTAATGCTCCGGGAATACGTGCCAGGACGTTGATGTCCAGTTCGCCAGCGATATCGAAATCCTCTTGCAACTGTTTCAGCGCGGTGATGTAGCCGGCGATGAGCGGGCGATTCAGTTCGTAGGCGACCTGGGCCACGCGCTCCATGTTCACGGTTACGTCAACACGACCGCGGCTCAGGCGCGAGGTGATCCGTTTCTTGACGGACGGTTCGAGAGAGGCGAGTTCGGAGCCAACGCGGAGGTGGATATCGAGGAAGCGGTTGTTAACGGTCTTCAGGTCAACAGAGACGGAGAAATCGTCGCCCGCCACCATCCCCTTGCCGTATCCGGTCATTGATTTCATGATTCAGAATTAGGTCCTATAGGACCTATTAAAGTCTCAGCTTACAGTTGAAACCAGCTCTTCCTCGTCCGCAAATTGAAGCTCGTAAAGCTTGCGATATTGTCCACCGTGGGCCAACAGCTCGGCGTGCGTTCCCATTTCGATGATCCGGCCGGCTTCCATCACGACGATCACATCCGCGCGTCGAACGGTTGAGAGGCGGTGGGCGATTACAATCGTCGTTCGATTCCGCACGAGGTTCCCGATCGCGCGTTGGACCAGGCGCTCCGACTCCGCGTCGAGTGCGGAAGTCGCCTCATCCAGTATAAGAACTGGCGCATTAACTAAAACTGCCCGGGCGATAGCGAGCCGCTGGCGTTGGCCGCCGGAAAGAAAGATACCGCGCTCGCCGACAATCGTATCGTAACCATTGGGAAGTTCGCGAATGAACTCGTGGGCAAAAGCGATCGACGCGGCTTCTTCGATCTCAGCGTCGGTAGCCTCAGGCTTGCCGTACGCGATGTTATGTCGCACGGTATCGTTGAAAAGCACGGTCTCCTGAGTGACGAGTGCGATCTGTTTTCTCAGGCTCGAAATCGTCGTGTCTCGAATGTCAGTCCCGTCCCACAACACTGTGCCGTCACTCGGATCATGAAAGCGCGGCAGCAACTTCGTGAGCGTTGACTTTCCACCGCCCGATTCGCCGACGAGCGCGACCATCGTCCCAGCTTGTATTTTCAGACTCACATCGCGCAACACCGAACGCGATTCGTTTGCATAACCAAACGAGACGTTCCGCAGTTCGATCTCTTGCTTGAGAATAGGCAACTCGCCCGCTACCGGTTTCTCCTGGATCGCGGCGTGCTCATCCATCACTTCCCAAACGTGGTGCGCGGCGGCGAGTGCCTGCTCCATGCTGTTCTGCAATCGCGAGAGCTTGCGCATCGGGTCGTAACTACGGAACAGGAAAAACAGGAACGTTAAAAACTGCGCCTGGTTCATACGTCCGGCAATGATTTCACGTTGGCCAAAGAACAACAGGCCGACGACGAACACGATGCCGATCATCTCGATCGTCGGCGGCGAAGCCCCGGCGATACTCGCGCCACGTAGATTCGCTTTGACGATTCGTTTCGCGACGGCAGTAAAACGCTCCGACTCACGTTTCTCGGCCCGATACGCTTTGACGATCCCCTGATTTGCGAGCGCCTCCTGTGCGGTATCAGTCAGTTGCTTGCTACCTTCAAAACTCTCACGTGCAAGGTTACGCAATGCGCGGCCAAACTTCGCAGTCAGCACCGCAATCACCGGCGCAATTACGAGCGACCCGAGTGTCAATCGCCAACTGAAATAAAAGGACGTTGCGAGGAGCGCGATGAGGGTAAAACTCTCGAGCAGCATGTCGCGAATCGTACTGGTCACCGCCGTCTCGATCGCAGCAGCACTGGTTACGAGTCTGGAAACGAGATAATTGGTGCGATGGCGCTCGAAGAATGTCGCCGACTGTGCCAGCAAATGGCTATACAGATCCTGTCGCAACCTCAGCACCGCAGTCTGGCCGATCCGCGCCATTAAATATGTCGACAGGTACTCAGCGATACCTTTTGTCAGAGTGAAAACGATCAGGAGGATGGAGATTACTTTCCAGGCACCGAACGGGTCTTGGGGAATTAAGCGTTGCAGACCGAAAATCGTGGAGGTACGCTGGCCAGCGCCCCCCTGCACGAAGGCCTGATCGAAGATCGGCACAATTAAACCACCGGTTGCGCTCTCGAGGACGCCCACTAGTACCATCGCGAAAGTCGCCACGGTGAAGATTGGCCAGTGAGGTCTCAGGTACTTTAACAGGCGACGAAGATCACGCATCTCTGGTTGCGGAAATCTCTGTTCCGTTGCTATAAGGGAGGTAGAAGACGGTCAAAACCGTAAAACGGAACTATACTTACCCCCACTTATTTGCGTCAAGGCTGACCGATTTGCCAGCTTCCTTCGTTGACGTGAAATTGCTTGCAGATCGCATCACCAGGATGAGTCTGCTTCGATTTAGGTTATAATTCTTCCGGCAAACAGGGCATTATCAGATCCCCTCCGACAGGATCAGACATTTGGCACAGCAAGCGACACCAAACAGCAAACACGCGGGCAAACGTCTTCTGATCGCAGATGACGATACCGACATGAGACTTCTACTGGCCGAGTACTTTCGCCGGCTGGGCTTTCAAGTTGAAGAACGCGAAAGCGGCATGGCGGCACTCGAAGCCACCCTAACCGGACGATTCGATTGCTTCATTTTCGACGTTTCGATGCCGGGCATGTCAGGCATCGAGTTGCTCAAACGAGTGCGCGATCGAGGTATTCAAACGCCGGCTTTATTCCTGACTGCACACGACGCGTTGGACGACAAGGTCGCCGGATTCGAGGCGGGCGCCGATGATTACCTGGCCAAGCCGTTTAGTCCGCGCGAGCTCGAGTATCGCGTCGAAGCACTCTTGCGCCGCGGCGGATCAGCGCCACCCGAACCGGATGGCGAACGAATCGAAGTCGGCGACCTCATCATTGATAAGCGGCGGCACGAAGTCATTCGCAACGGTTTTCGGGTTGACTTGACTCCGCTCGAGTTTCAGATTCTCGAGCTGCTCGCGTCGGAACCGGGTCGCGCATGGTCCAGGAATGCTCTGCTCGATCGAGTTTGGAGCACGGATTACGAAGGCTACCAACGCAACATCGACCCACATATCAATCGCCTCCGCAAAAAGCTGGAGGCTGATCCGAAAAATCCGCGCTACGTGCTGACGGTTCGTGGCGTCGGTTACAAGCTGAACGAGATTCCCTGATCAGCATGTTGTGGTTGATCGGTTCAGTTCTGGTACTTCTCTGGTTAGTCCTGCAATTCTTCGCGCCGCGTGGCTGGGTTCCCATGCTGTTGATTGCGGGAATCACACTCCTCATCATTCAAACCGCTGCTTATCGCAAAACCAGGAGCCACCGTTAATGAGCCACAAAAAGGCACATCAGTCGCATAAAAGAAAGCAGAAGAAGTTTTTTGTTTTTGCGCCTTTTGTGCCTTTTTGTGGCTAAAGATTTTTGCGGATCTATTTGTGGAAATCTTCATAATCGGCAACAATGCGGCTGTTTGAGGCATCAAGAAGATGGTAATTCTAGCCTTTCTTTCCCAGATTTGAAGATTAGGAGCAGTTTCACCCATGAGTTTCAGACGCATTGGTCGACACCTCGTTTTTGTGCTGAGCGCTTGTTTACTGTTTGTGTCTGCCGCATTTGCCCAGCAGGACACTGAACGAAAGACCGTTGCGATTACTTATCCGTTGGACGAGACCGTGACAGTCAAGTTCCGGGGCACGACTGTCTTGCCGCGACTCAAGGGCGAAGCGAAGGTGAAACGTGTGGGGCGTCGTGGCACGCGCGTCGAATTCAGTGTTGAAGATCTTCCACGCGCCTCTGAATTGGGAGGCATTTACACCACGTACATCCTCTGGGCCATCTCGCCCGACGGACATGTCGATAATATGGGTGAAATCAAACGCAGCGGCAGTACGCTTGTTAATTCAAAGCTCGACGTGACCACGCCGTTGCAGACGTTCGCGATGATTCTAACTGCCGAGCCGCACTTCCTGATGAAGGTGCCGAGCCGCATGGTGGTAATGGAGAACTTGCCCCCGCAGCGTGCGAACGGAAGTCAGGTCGAAACTGCTGACGTTCGTTATATCGGAAACTCGAGCGACTACTTTCGCACCGCGAAGGTTCCCGAGATTGCCGACGCGGACTACCGCCAAACGCCTGTCTCGCTGCTGGGAGCGCGCCAGTCTATAAACCTCGCGAAATATGCAGGCGCGTCGCAGGATGCTCCAGATGAGTTGCAAACAGCCGAAGATCAGTTGCAGGCAGCGGAGAAAGCGTGGCGCTTGGGCCAGCCAGTGACTGAAGTGGATATGGAGGCACGAAAGGCGACCGCGGCTGGTTCACATGCTGAAGAAGTCGCGATCGTGAGACATGCGGCGCGTGTTAATCGTGAAGAGATTCGACGGCGTGATGAGGCTGTGCGAAGTGCGGAAGAGAACGCCGAAGCGTCGCAACGTGAAGTGGCCCAACTACGCGCCGCGCTCGAGAAGGAACAGCGCGCACGCGAACTGGCTGAAAGAGATCTCAGCACGGCAAACGATCAACTGCGCGAGAAGCGAGTCGAGATCGCACAACTGCGCGATGAGATTCAGACGCTTCGCTCTGATAGTGACGCCGCAAAACTAAAACTGGCGCGCATGGAAGGTGAGAAGCAGGCTGAGACTGCGCGTGTCGAAGCAGAGCGACGTGAGACCGAAAGACGCGCTGCGGAAGCGAATCTAAAAGAGACGCTGGCGAAGTATGGCACGCTCAAAGAGACTGCGACCGGTTTTCGTCTCGTGCTTCCCGAAACTATCTGGACCAGCGCCCGTGCCGCGACGTTGTCAGCAGCCTCTGCTGCGAAACTCGAACCGCTCGCAGCGCTGCTCGCGAGCAATCCTGACTACCAGATCCTGATTGAGGCTTACACGGATAGCAAAGGCAATGAAGTGACCCTGCAACAGTTGACTCAAGAACGCGCACGGGTGCTGTCAGACCGTTTCCAGTCAGCAGGTGTCGATCCGACGCGCATTCAGGCGAACGGAATGGGCGCCTCAAATCCCGTCGCGCCGAATACGACCGTTGCGGGACAAAAGAAGAATCGCCGGGTTGAGATAACGTTCACGTCGCCATCTCGCAACGCGGCGTCGAATTAGTTTGACCGTAGATTCATCGCATATGAACGCAGATAAATCTGCGTTTTATCTGCGAAATCGGCGGCAAAAATTTGATGTCCCCACTCGAGCCGCTCGAAATCCTACAGGTCATCGGCTACAGCATCGGCGCTTTGTTGCCGCTCTGGATGCTGTACCAACTCGTTACTCACCGCAGCAAACTCAGCACCATCGAACGGCTACTCGCCCTCCTCGCACTAACGATGGGCGGCTGGCACACAAGCAATCTCGTGATCACGCTCCACGGTCTTTTCGACCTCGGTCCGGACACATGGATCACGCTCCTGCGCGTCGCCGATACCGTCGCCGTTGTCAGCATCACTTTTGCTTACTCGTTCCTGCTTCACGTTCACCTGCACCTTTGGGCCAATGCGCACGGGCGGCCGCTGAACAGAAGCGAGGACTTCCGCGTTTATCTCTCTTACGTTCCGACAGTCTTTCTGCTCGTTGCCGTGCCGCGACTCTGGAGTGGCGACTACGAGCCGATGTTCGCAAAGCTCTCGTTCTTCGTGATCCCTTTTGCGTTCTGGATCGCATACGTCCTCGGGCTGATTGCCGTGACCGAACTGCTGATCGCGCGCAGGACTAAGAATCGCAGCGAGAAGCGGATCATGCAGACACTCGCCGCGTCGTTCATCGGCGTGGGTGTGGTGATCTTCGCAGCGCTCGCGGCCGGCGTCGGCGCCGGCACTCAAGCCGGACTTTACCTCAAGACGTTCGCAAATCTCGGCTCGCTCCTGCCGTCGGTGTTGCTCGCTTATTCCATTTATCGATATCGCTATCTCGAAATCATCATCGAAGAAAGTCTCGTCGTCGTTACATTCGCGACGGTGGTGTTGACGGTCTATGTATTCGGTATCCGCACGATTGGCGATTGGATGACGCAGCATTACGGTGTTCGGCCCGGATTGGTGGAAGCGCTTTTGATCCTCGCACTCGCACTGCTCGCGGCACCGTTGCGTGGCTGGCTGGCACAACGTTTCCAAAAGCTCTTCGAACGTGAGGCAGCGCTCTATAAAGAGATCGTGGCGCGCATCGGTTCGTATGCCGGCCAGCACAAGGATCTCTCAGATCTCTTGCACTTTGTCGAAGAGCGCACGACCGACGCGCTCGGTTTACGAAAACTGAAGATCTTTGTTGATTCAGATCCCTGGGTTGCCAAGGTGTTGGACCAGTCGAAAGAGAATGGTTGGGAGCCGATTGAGGATGAGGAGGTGTTGACCGAACAGGGGTTTAAGATCGCGTATCCATTGCGTCGCGAAGACAAAGTCGAAGGCCTGGTCGCAGTTGACGCAGCCTCGGCGAGTTTAACGCCTGACGCGCGTTCGATCATCGGTCTGCTCGCAGACCAGGTGGCGATCGCAATCGATGACTCAAGATTGCTCGGAGAGAACCTTCGCCTCGAGCGCGAGCTCGCCGAACGTGAACGACTGGCTTCACTCGGTCGCATGGCCGCAACGGTTGCGCACGAAATCAAGAATCCTCTTTCGGCGATTAAGTCGATCGCGCAGGTGATGCGTGAAGACGAGAATCTTCGCAATGAGTACGAACGTGATCTTGGTCTCATTATTGGTGAGACTGATCGACTCAGCCAGAGTGTGACGCAACTGCTGAGCTTCGCAAGGAAAGAGAGTCCAGCAGGACAGCCCCTGAGCGTGGACGAGCTGGTGCATTCTGTCGTGGATCTGTTTCGTGCGAACGCAAGAGAACAGGGGATTGCGCTCGATTGTGAAGTCAACGTTCAGGCTGAGTTGGCCGGACGATCTGTCGCTGCGGTGCGTGACGCGTTATCGAACTTACTGCTCAACGCGCTTCAGGCGACGCCGCAGGGTGGAACAGTTTCGTTGATCGCAGTAGCGGGAAATAGCGACCTCGTGATCAGCGTTCAGGATAGTGGCTCGGGTGTGCCGTTCGATCTCCGTGAACGTATCTGGGAACCATTCTTCACGACGAGACAACGCGGCACTGGATTAGGATTGGCGATCGTCCGCAAGCGCGTGCAGGAGATCGGCGGATCGGCTTCACTCGAGCTCAGTCAGAATGGCCACGGCGCGCTCTTTCAGTTGCGCGTTCCCCTCTAAGACAATCTGCCGCAAAGGCGCAAACATGCAAAGAAAGACATTTTCTTCTTTGCGCCTTTGCGGGAACTTTTTTTCTGAGAAGGCGTGTTAGGTGCTGACTTTTGTCGAAAGAGACGATTGAAATGACGCTAAAGTTTTTGATGTTCGCGCTCTGTGCTGCGTTCTTGATGACGACTGTTAAAGCTCAGGACACCAAGCCCGTCGAAACGAGGGACGATGAGACAAATCTTGAAACACAACTCTTTCTGATAGTCGGAACCAACCAGGAAGTTCCTGAAGACAAACTGCCGGCAACCCTTGAAAGCGTCATTAAACAGTTACGCGCGACGCTGCCGTTTAAAAGCTACCGGCTCGCTGCGACGATGATTAATCGCGTGAAGAATGAAGGTCGTTTGGAGTTGAGCTGGATCGGTGGACCTATGACGCTGGCGGCAGGACCAACACCGGCACTAAATCCCAGCTTTAGCAATTTCAACGTCCGCCTGGTGAAACTCGTGCAAGCCAGCAACGGCCAGCAAATGGTGCAGATGCAAGGATTCAATTTCGGCGCGCGCGTACCTATTCAGGTTAGTGGCGCCATTGCGGCCAACGGCGCCGTGGCTCCTGTGATCAATTACGAGCACACGGGCGTGGCTACAGATGTCAGCATGCGTGAAGGAGAACCCGTGATCGTCGGCACACTCAATATCGGTCCATCCGGCGACGCGATCATCCTCGTCGTCTCGGCCAAGCGGACCTTGAAATAGTCGTGGCACGCAACGCGCTAGGAGTTTAGGGCCGCACGGCCCTAAACTACTCAGGAAGTGAGAAAAGACGCGTTGCGATTGATGATTGTTGACGACGAGGAGGCCGCGCGCTACGGCATGCGGCGCGCCCTCACCACTTTTGGTTACAACATTACTGAAGCCGGTTCCGCAGAGGCCGCCCGAGCCTTGCTCAAACAGAACGAGCCGGACCTCCTTCTCCTCGATGTAAACCTTCCCGGCATGAGCGGACTCGATTTCCTGCGTGAGATCAAGAGTTCAAACGGCAACGGACCGCTCGTGATCATCGTGACGGCCCACGGTTCGGAACGCATGGCCGTCGAGGCCGTCAAAGCCGGCGCACACGATTACCTTTCGAAACCATTTGAACTCGACGATCTACGACTCGTTATCAAGAACGCCGCCGAAACAGTTCAACTGCGGCGCGAGAATTATTCGCTGCGCCGCCGGATCGAAGTTGAACGTTCGCAACGGGGTGCGCTGATAGGAAACTCCGACGCGATGCAGAAGGTGCGCGCCACGATCGAGAAGGTCGCCGAGACTGATGCGACCGTGCTCGTGCGTGGCGAATCAGGCACCGGAAAAGAACTCGTCGCGCGCGAGTTGCACGAGCGTAACAGCGCGCGTCGTAACGCCTCGTTCGTTGCCGTGAACTGTGCTGCGCTACCTTCCGAGTTGATCGAATCCGAACTTTTCGGCCACGAAAAAGGCGCTTTTACTGGCGCGGCAGCGCGACGCGAAGGGAAGTTTGAACAAGCTCACTGCGGTACTTTGTTCCTCGATGAGATCGGAGACATGAGCGCCAACGTGCAGGCGAAACTGCTGCGCGCGTTGGAAGAACGACGTATCGAGCGCCTGGGCGCGAATGAGTCGATTCCGGTTGACGTGCGCATCGTGAGTGCGACGCACCGGCCCCTCGAACAGGAGATCACGACGGGTAATTTTCGCGCCGACTTGTTTTATCGTTTGCGTGTTGTGACTGTTGACATTGCGCCGTTGCGCGAACGCCGCGAAGACATTCCGCTGTTGGTGGAAACGTTTTTAAGAATAGCAGCCGAGCGTTATGAGCTGCCGCAACGGGCGTTTAGTCAGGCGGCGCTGCGGAGGCTGGTTGAGTACAATTGGCCGGGCAACGTGCGCGAGCTGAAGAACACGATCGACCGCGCGGTCATCATGGCTGACGGCGATGAAGTGACGCCCAAAGACCTGCCTGACGAAATCACCGCGGGAATGTCGAAGAGCGGGATTGTTGACAGTGCTGATTCGGAAACTGACGGGCTGAGCGTGCCGTTTACAGCGGATTTTCGCGAGGATCGGAGAGAGTTTGAGCGGCGCTACATCACGCGCTGCCTCGAGTACACGCAGGGCAACGTGACGCGTGCAGCCGAGATTTTGGACATGCACCGCCAGTCACTACAACACAAACTCAGACAATTGGGCCTCGGCCGTCGTTATGTTTCGGTGAACGGCGAGGTGCCGGATAATGCCGACAACTGAAAGAAGATCATGAGGGATAGACTCGACGCAATCGTCAAAAGTGACCAGGCTGAATACCTGCACCAACTGCGTACTCAAAGCGATCCGCTGCTGATTGAGATGGAGACTTACGCGGATGAGCACCACGTGCCGATCGCGGATCGTGAGGTCGCGCGGTTTCTCGAGATCACGGCGCGTGTGAGCGGCGCTCGCAAGGCACTCGAGATCGGGATGGCGATCGGCTACTCGGTGGTCCATCTCGCGCGCGGCATGGGCGAGCAGGGCGTTGTGGTCACTATCGAACCGAGCGACGAGATGATTCGAGCGGCGTCCGGTTATCTCAAACGCGCCGGCTTGCTGGATCGAGTGCAGATCGAGAAAGGCAAAGCGTTGGATGTGATGCCGGCGCTGACCGAAACTTTCGATCTGCTGTTCATTGATGCGGTGAAGGAAGAATACTCACGATACCTCGATCTCGGTTTGCCGCTTTTGCGGACCGGCGGTGTCGTCATCGTCGACAATCTGCTGTGGAGCGGAAGAGTTGCCACTGAAGATACCGAAAGCTCGACCGTCGCACTGCGAGAATTCAATCGTTACTTCATTAGCCACCCACACCTGATCGCCGAAGTGCTGGCGGTCGGCGACGGCCTTGGCTACGCCGTGAAGCGTTAGAAGTTCTTAATACAATTCTTGCCTAACCTCCTTGCGCGTGCTAACTTCCACTCGTCTCTTCATTTGCGAGGTTACTGTTGAACAGTGACAAGCTCAAACAGATCGTTGGACTGCTTCTGCTGGCGGCGTTAGCGCTTTTAAATCATTCGTGCAATGTCGTCTCCAGCAATGAAGAGTTTTTCGGCTCGACCACACCACCAGCCCGAAACATCTTTCGCTACGTCAGCGGCGACGAACCTGAAACACTCGATCCGGTAATCAGCAACGGCCAGCCCGAAGCTCGACTTTACATGGCCCTTTTTGAAGGTCTCGTCGAATACGATCCCAAGACACTCGCGCCCGATCCGGCACTGGCTGAAAGCTGGCGCGTAAACAACGACTCTTCCGAGTTCACTTTCTATTTGCGAAAAACTGGTCGCTGGTCCAACGGCGATCCCATCGACGCGAATGATTTTGTTTACAGTTTCAGACGCGCACTGGCGAAAGAAACAGCTTCACGCAACGCCTACATGGCAGCGTATATAAAATACGCGGAGGCTTACAACGCACAACGTGTGTTCGTGCGCGATCCGAAAACCGGGCAGTTCCTGCTGGCGAAAGACTTCGTTGAGAACGCACCGCCTGAACCGCTCAGCAGTAGTCCAATCGACCCGGCAAAAAGCGAATATCCTCCCTCCAAAGACACAGCTCCAATGCTCGATTCTGAGTTTCATCATCAGATGCACACGCCAATGCGTTTGACTCTGCCGGGCGATCAAAAGGCGCGAAACAAGCGTCTCGATGCCAACGCAAAATTAAAAGAGGCAGTCGCCGGCAAGGAGTTCGTTCCAGTGAAGGCTGAAGATCTTGGCGTTGAAGCTGTTGATAAGTATACGGTGCGGATCTCGCTGGCTCAGCCGGCGCCATTTTTTGTGATGATGCTGGCCCATCAACTCTTCCGGCTCACGCCGCGCAAAGTGATCGAGCAATACGGTGATAAGTGGACGCAACCGGAACACATCGTCACGTGTGGTCCATTCAAGGTAAAACTCTGGAAGCCCTACGATCAGTTAGTTCTCGAACGCGATCCGATGTACTGGGACGCCGCGAATGTAAAGTTGGACGAGATCTATCTGTATCCGATCCTCGACAACTCCACGGTCATGAACATGTACAAGGTTGGTGAGCTTGATGCGATGTACAATCACGCGGTGCCAAATCCGTGGGTGTATGCCATCAAGACCAAGAAAGACTACATGGACCAGGCGGAGGCGGCGATCGATTACCTGATCATCAACACCACTAAGCCTCCGTTAGACAATCCGAAGGTAAGACGTGCATTTAACCTCGCGATTGATAAGAAGGCGTATGCCGACTGGCGCACCATCGTCAAACCGCTGAGTGGCTTCACGCCGGAAGGAATGTTTCCCGGATATCCGCAACCTGCACCTCAGCTTTTCAATGCTGCGGAAGCGCGCAGAGTACTCGGTGAGGCAGGTTATCCCGTCATCCAAAAAAGTGACGGCAGTTTTTCGTGTCCGTCGTTTCCGGTGGACCAGGTTGAGTTTGTCTACAACACCCAGGCACAAAATCGGACCTTCGCCGAGTGGATGCAGGCACAATGGAAACAAAATCTCGGCATCACGGTCGGCCTGCGAAACATGGAGTGGAAGACTTTTCTCGCGGCCAGGGCCAAACTCGACTTCAAAGGATTCATGCGCGGAGCATGGGGCGCCGATTATATGGACCCGTTCACCTTCCTGAGCCTGTTCTACACAGGCGGCGAAAGCGGCACAGGCTGGCAGGATCCGAAATACGTCGCCATGCTCGACGAAGCGAACCGCACGCTCGACCATCAGAAACGTTACGATTTGCTGGCGAAGGCCGAAGCTTACCTGATGGAACAACAGCCAATTATTCCGCTCGATACGCCGTCAGTGAACTGGCTCAAGAAGCCGTACGTCAAAGGCATGTATCCGAATGCGGGTTCATTGTTTCCCTGGAAGTACGTTTACATCGAACGCGATCGCGCGAAGTGGGATTACAGCACGCCGAGTTTGACCGCGGAATGAACGCGGATCTCTGAAACGAATGCTTCGGTTCATCGTCAGACGCCTCCTGGTTACGATACCGACGATCCTTGTCGTGATCTCGATTACCTGGGTCTTGATCAAGCTCGCTCCAGGTAACTTCTATTCCGGCGAAAAACCCTTATCTCCCGCTGTCGAAAAAAGCATCCGCGAAAAGTACGGCCTCGATAAACCCTGGTACCAACAGTACGGGAAAACGATGTGGGCCATTGTTCGTCATCTCGACTTCGGCACCTCGCTGAAGTACGAAGGACAGTCGGTAAACACGATCATCAAGCGTTCGTTTCCGGTCTCAGCCGCGGTGGGAATCCTTGCTTACTTGCTCGCGCTCATCGTCGGAATCACTGCCGGTTCAATCGCAGCACTCAAGCAAAATTCGAAATGGGATTACACCTCGATGGCGTTGGCGATGCTCGGCATTTCGGTGCCGAACTTTGTGCTCGGTCCGGTCCTGGTCCTGATCTTTTCGCTTGGCCTTTACTGGTTACCGCCTGCGCGCTGGGAAGGATTTCCGAGTCGCAATCTCATCCTGCCGGTGTTGACACTCTCCGCGGTTTACATGGCCTACATTGCGCGACTCACGCGCGCCGGCATGCTCGAAGTGCTTCGTTCAGATTACATTCGAACAGCGCGAGCGAAAGGGCTGAGCGAGCGCGACGTCGTGCTCAAACACGCGTTGCGCGGCGGATTAATGCCGGTGATTTCGTACACCGGGCCGGCACTCGCGTTTCTACTAACCGGCACGGTTGTAGTCGAGCGGATTTTCGCGTTGCCGGGTTTGGGCAACTACTTTATCCAGGCGTCACTCAATCGCGATGAGCCGTTGATCATCGGCATCGTTGCGTTTATCGCGATCACGCTCTTGTTAATGAATCTGCTCGTTGACATCGCTTACGCGTTTCTCGATCCGCGCGTGAGGTATCAGTAGAAATGGCTACTGAGAAACAAACAGACCACCAAGATCTCATTCACATCGGTCCCGAGATGGCCGTCGCTGAAGCGGACGTTCATCCCGACGAAGCGGGAACATTCGTGCGCGGCACGTCCTTGTGGCGCGATGCATGGCGTCGCCTGTTAAGAAACAAACTGGCAGTGTTTGGATTGGTAGTAGTGATCGTGGTGACAATCGCATCGATCATCGGGCCAACGGTGATCCAGCATACCTCTGGATTCGCGCCCGACTTCATTCCCGCTAACAATCCGAAGTTGACGCGCTCGATGCCGCCTTTCAAGGGACCGGACAACGAGTTCTCCTGGTTGCATCCGATGGGAACTGACAACGCCGGTCGCGATCAGTTGGCGCGCGTGTTACAAGGCGGACAGATCTCGCTGTTCGTCGGAATTCTTTCTACGTTCATATCGTTGTTGATTGGCGTGAGCTACGGCGCGATCGCGGGATATGCCGGCGGTCGCGTTGACAATCTGATGATGCGGATCGTCGACGTGCTCTATTCGTTACCTTACATCATCGTCGTCATCGTGTTGCTGTCGATGTTTCGCAGTCAGACGCCGCGAGGTCAGTTGACCTTGCTGTTCATTGCGCTCGGTTCGGTGTCGTGGCTGACGATGGCGCGGATTGTTCGCGGGCAGATCCTTTCACTCAAGAATCAGGAGTTTGTGCTCGCGGCACGCGCGACCGGTGTTTCGGGGTTGCGGATTATCTTCCGTCATCTCGTGCCGAACACACTTGGACCAGTGATCGTTTACGCCACGCTAACGATTCCGCAGATCATGCTGACTGAGGCGTTTCTCTCGTTTCTTGGGTTCGGTGTTCAGGCGCCCCTGGCATCCTGGGGCAGTTTGGCCGCCGATGGAATTACGAACATTGCCGTCTTTCCGTGGCAATTGATCTTTCCGGGCGCGACGATGGCGCTGACGCTTTTCTCGCTGAACTTCCTCGGCGACGGGTTGAGAGACGCTTTAGATCCTCAGATGCGGACGGTATAAGTCCTATTGGTCCTATAGGACTTGTTAAAAGATGACGACCATCTCAAACAGCGACGGCAACCTTCTCGAAGTTAAAAATCTCCGCACCTACTTCGATACCGAAGACGGAGTCGTGAAGGCCGTCGATGACATCTCTTTTCAACTGAAGCGCGGTGAAACTCTCGGCATCGTCGGCGAATCAGGCTCGGGTAAGTCAGTGACTAATCTCTCCATCATTCGCCTGGTTCCGGACCCTCCCGGCAAAATCGTATCAGGCGAAGCGATCTTCAGTGGCAGCGATCTGCTGTTGCTGCCCAACGAGGCGATCAGAAAGATCAGAGGCCGCCGCATCGCGATGATCTTTCAGGATCCAATGACCTCGCTAAACCCCTTCATGAAGATCTCGAAGCAGCTGATGGAGATGACCCAACTCCACCTCGGTCATTCGAAATCACAGGCTTACGATCACGCCGTCCGCATGTTGGAAACTGTAGGTATTCCCGATGCACGCAGTCGCGCCGACAGTTACCCGCACGAATTCTCCGGCGGCATGCGCCAGCGCGTGATGATCGCGATGGCGCTTTCGTGTGAACCCGAACTGTTGATTGCCGACGAGCCAACGACCGCTCTCGACGTTACCATCCAGGCGCAGATACTCGAGCTCATCAAGAAACTAAAACGCGAGACCGGAACAAGCGTCATCCTCATTACTCACGACCTCGGCGTGGTCGCAGGTATGACCGATCACGTCATCGTCATGTACGCGGGAAAGATCTTCGAGCAGGGCAGGACGGCGGAGTTATTCGCGACGCCAGGCAACCCTTACACAAAAGGACTGCTGCGATCCGTGCCAGATCCGACTGACGAACAGGGCAAGTTGTATCAGATTCCCGGTTTGCCTCCTGACGTGGCCCATCTGAAGCCGGGATGTCCTTTCGCTGCGCGATGCGATTACGTTCAGGACATCTGCCGGCGTGAGTTTCCGCCATTCGTGAAGCTGAACACTGATCACCATTCACTCTGTCACTTCGCACGCGAGGTGTACAGCGAATCCGGAGGCACGGCGATCCAGGAATGAGCGCAAACGATTCAACGTTGCTGTCGATCAGAGATCTGAAAGTGCACTTCGATCTCGGTGGTGGTGGTCCACTCGACAAACTCTTCGGCACGAACACCGTCAAGCGCGTGGTGAAAGCTGTCGACGGCGTTACGATCGATATTTACAAGGGCGAGACTCTCGGACTCGTCGGCGAGTCAGGCTGCGGTAAGTCGACACTTGGACGCGCAATTCTCCGGCTCACCGAACCAACAGCCGGCCAGGTGTTCTACAACGATCAGGATCTCGCACATCTCTCGTCCAGGCAGTTGCGCGAGCAACGCCGCCACTTACAGATCATCTTTCAGGATCCGTATGCATCACTAAACCCGCGGATGACAGTCGGGCAGATCGTCGGCGAACCGCTCGACACGTTTCGTTTGGCGCGAGGCAGGGAAGCGGAGCAGCGTGTGCAGGAACTGCTCGAGACCGTCGGTTTGAACAAACGTTTCATCAAACGATACCCACATGAATTCTCCGGCGGTCAGCGCCAACGCATCGGCATCGCACGCGCGCTCGCAGTCGATCCTGATTTCATCGTTGCTGACGAACCGATTTCGGCTCTCGACGTTTCCATTCAGGCGCAGATCATGAACCTGCTCGAACGGCTGCGTCGCGAAAAGAACCTGACGTATCTTTTTATCTCGCACGACCTGCGCGCCATTCGGCATGTCTCAGATCGCGTGGCAGTGATGTACCTCGGCAAACTGGTCGAGATCGCTGACGCGAAGACGATTTACAACGAGCCTCTGATGCCTTACACGAAGGCGCTGATTTCCGCGGTGCCGATTCCCGATCCTCAGGTCGAAGCCACCAGGCATCGTATAATGCTGGAGGGCGACGTGCCTTCTCCGATCAATCCCCCGACGGGTTGTCGTTTTCACACGCGGTGCCCATACGCGATCGAAGAGTGCAAGGAGGTGGTTCCTCAGTTGGTTGAGATTAAGCCGGCGCATTTCGCGGCATGCATCAGAATCAGTCCGGCGCAACCCCACATCGAAGATGTCGCGCCGCGCGCCGCCCCGGGTTTGCCGCAAAACGGGCCACAAAAAGGCGCATAAGGCACAAATAAGAAAGTCACTCCCTTAGCTCATTTTGTGCATTTTGTGCCTTTTTGTGGCAGATTCCTCTTGAAACCCGCTCGTTATTGGACGTTTAGCACTAAGGGTAAGTCCCAGATCCTGATGGTTAAGAAGTCCCCCATTGCCCTGAGTCCTCAGGAACACCGTGAAGACGCCCCGCCATTCTGGCCCGAAACCCAGGATTCAATGGCGGAGTCTTCGGGGCTGGCCCTGCTCCTGGTCGAGGGACATCAGCCTCCGGCGGTGGTGGTGTCAAACAACAACTCGATTTGCCACACCTTTCAAACTTCGCCTGAGCACATTCAGCTTTGCGACCCGTATTGCGGCGCGGCTCATTCGCGCGCCGTGAAAGCCGGCGAGACGATCAATTACAAGTGTCACGCCGGACTCTCCTGCTTTGCCAAACCGATCGAGATCGGCGGAAAACTAAACCTGGCAGTGATCGGCGGACGAGCTTTCGTAAAAAGCTCGGATTATCAACAACTGATGGAACGCTTTCGCACCGGAGATCTACAGAGCATCGCGTCGGACGAAATCTTCGCGAACATTCTGTTCTCTGACCCGCAGCGCCTGGCTGAACTGGCGGAACGGGTGGATCGCACCGCGCGCAAGCAGCACGTTGCATCTTCGAATGGCTCCGGAGTCACGCACCTGGTCCAACCTGCCGCGAAGTCCGTCAAACAGGAACCGACGCGAGCACATCAGGATCTCGAGCTCGAGATACAACGTTTGCGAAATGAGTTGGAGTATCGGTCGCGCTTCACTGACTCGCTGCAACATTTTCTGGAGCGGATCAGCTGCGCCGACCCTGTTAAGACTTACAACTCGATCATCGCCAACTCGAAAGAGCTGCTGCAATCGGAACGCGCGTCACTGATGGTTTTGGACGAAGCCGCAAACGAGTTGGTCCTGAAAGCTGCAAGCGGGCTCTCAACCGATCTGAAATCAGTGTTGCCGGTGCGAGTCGGTGAAGGAGTCTCGGGCGAAGTTATCGACACCGGCAAAGCGATGGTGATGACGGATCTACGCATGGGTGGTCGCAAGCCCGCGCCTGTCGAACGTCGTTACAAAACAAACTCGTTCATCAGTTATCCGATCACCATTGGCGGACGGAAGGTGGGCGTGCTCAACGTCACTGACAAATCAGGCGGCGGAACGTACGACGACGTCGATCTGAGTTTGCTGGAGATCATTGGACCGCAGGTCGCGCTCGCACTCGAGCGCGCCGAGTGGCAGGAACGTGCGACTGAATTTCAACTGATGTCGATCACGGATGCGCTGACGGCGCTGCCGAATCGCCGCTATCTCGAGGAGCGACTTGCGGAAGAGATGAGTCGTTCGAAGCGTTATGAGTATCCGATGAGTTTTTTGATGATCGACATCGATGACTTCAAGGTTTACAACGACAAGAACGGGCATCAGGCAGGAGACGTGGCGTTGCAGATCACGGCGCACTGTTTGAAAGGCGCGCTGCGGCAGGCGGACGTGGCGTCGCGATACGGTGGCGAGGAGTTTTGCATTCTCCTGCCGCAGACAGGAATGGTGGAAGCGGGCGTGATCGCGGATCGCATTCGGCATCGTGTGTCGACGACGCTCTTTCCGCACGGAAAGTCGCAGCCGCTTGGTCGTGTGACGATCAGCGTCGGGGTGTCAACGTTCGCGAAAAACATCGACACGCCTGAGAACATCATCGCCGCCGCGGATCGTGCGCTTTATCAGGCGAAGAGTCTCGGAAAAGACAGGGTTGAATTTTACGGAGAGAGCAGTTAACGCGGATTAACGCTGAATTAAATCCGGATTTTTTTAATGAGCAGTCGTAGCGAAAATTTCCGTCGCATTCTCGGGCGAGTGGTCCAGCAGGACTTCGTCGGCCGTGCAGGCGAACTGGACCGGATCATGGCCCAGGCGGAACCGGTCAATGCCGGTCGCGGTCTGTTGCTCCTGATGGAACCCTCCGCGGGCGTCTCCGAACTCTTGCGCCAGGCTTATGACCGGCTTTTCAACGTTCGTAGTGATGTCATTCCCATCTATTTTGCGATCACGCCGAACGAGACGACTGCGGTCAGCGCTGCAATCGAGTTTCTCAACACGTTCGTCCAGCAGTACATCGCATTCCGTCGCAACGAACCCGTCGTTTCCAACGCGCCCCTGACCTTGCAGGACTTGCAGGAACTCGCACTCCCCGCTGACCACGAATGGATCGAGCAACTTATCGAGTCGTACAACCGCCTGCGATTCAGCAACGACGATAAAGCACTCGTCCGCTTCTGCCTCGGCGCGCCGCAACGTATTCCGTCCGGTCGCGGTCGTCCGTTTGTGATGCTCGATGGTTCGCAACTCGCCGAGTACCTGAATGGTGCGGTGGTGCTGGGCACGGAAATTTTGCGTGTCTTCGGACGTGGCGGGTTTTCGTTCGTGCTCGCCGGATTGCGGCGCCAGGTCCTCGAGGCCGCGCACGATGCGAAGTGTGACTTCGAACTGCTCGACACCCTGCGTCTCGAACAACTCGACACGACCGAAGCCGCGCGCCTCGTCGAACACGTCGCGCGACGCCAGCACGTGGCCACAAGCGAAGTCGCACGGGATCTGCTGGTCCAACAGTTTGCCGGCAGCCCGTTTTTCATCAACATCTTTTTGCAGGCAGCACGAGAGAAACACACATCGCTCGTCTCGTACCTCGACTGCGAACGTCTCTACGTCGACGAACTTTTCGGCGGTCACATTCACCGCCACTTCGCAGAGCTACTCGAAGAGATCTCACCGCGACTCGACACGCGCCATCTCTTGATTCGTTTGCTTTGGGAAGCGGCTGCGGGTGAAGAGCAGGTGTCGTCATTCGAAGTCTGGCGCAAACGTCTTCACATGGCTGTGAATGAGCTTGAAGACGTTTTGCATCGCCTGCACGTGCAGGAGTTTATCAACTGGGACGGCGCTACGGTCGAAGCCGGCGCGGGACCGCAAGCGTGGAAAGACTATCTGAAGATTCGCTATCGCCTCGACGTGCTGAACGAGCCGCGCGCGCTCGTCGTCGCGGACATGCTCGCGGACTCTCTCAAACGCGCGCCGCACACGATGGCGCGACACTACAAACAGATCGCGAACGCCGGCTTGCGCGATTTGATCTCGCGTTTCAACTGCCAGCGAGTGCCTGCGGTTCTCTTCGACTTCCAGCGTTTCAGTGCAAAGTACAAAGGCGCTGAGAGCGACACGGTGCTTTCCGGACTCGCCGCCGAGACCGAGTTCTTCAAACTGCCGCAGACAGTCCACCTCGCCAGTTGCGCAGCCTTCGTCAGCGACATGCGCCAGCTCTGCGCAAAGGACCACTGTCTGGTCGCACACACGTTCGAAGAGGGAAACTATTCCGACGCCCAACAGATCATCTGGCTGGCCGCGGACCTCGAATCGAAACTCGAAGTCGATATCGAAGTCGCGCGTGCTTGGTGCGATCGGCTCGAGAACATGGCGGATCGGCTCGGCTTCAGTCGTTTTCAGATCTGGTTGATCTCGAACGAAGGCTTCTCAGAACACGCAGGCAAACTGCTGGAACGTCGGAAGGCGTTTGGCTCGAGCCGTCAGCAACTGGGCCTGCTCGCTGCTCGTCTCGGCGAGACTGTTGTGAGCGCTATCGTACATACGAGCGACCCGGATGAGTTTTTAATGGTCGTGCCGATGGGCGAAGACAACGAGTTGATTGCAGCGAACACGGCCGAGCAGATCGCTAAGCGATTGACGTTTCGGCCCGAGGCAATCAACCAGATCAAAACCGCCATCGTCGAAGCATGTATAAATGCCTCAGAGCACAGTTTCAGCCCGGATCGAAAAATTTATCAACGTTTTCGCGTTGAAAGTGATAGATTAGTCATCACTATTTCGAGTCGCGGCATCGTGCCGGCCAATCTTAACGGCGCGAGTAGCGGATCAGAAGCGAAAGTAGCGGCAGAAGAAAGACGCGGTTGGGGACTTAAGCTCATCCGAACTCTCATGGATGAGG
Source organism: Pyrinomonadaceae bacterium (assembly GCA_036522475.1). GTDB lineage: Bacteria > Acidobacteriota > Blastocatellia > Pyrinomonadales > Pyrinomonadaceae > PSRF01. The sequence continues at coordinate 24,396 of DATDFT010000285.1, forward strand.
TCGAGTTTGAACGAGTCGACGACGGCACCAGTTTGCGCATGACAAAATATTTGCGGCCGCAATCAAACCCGACGAACACAAACGAGTAGAACCAGCGGGTTAACACTAAAACAGTTTTTAGCTTTTGCCTTTCACGGCGAACATTCGAGGGAAGAGGGACTTTCGAGTGGATACACCTAGTGGCAAGCTAGTACGCTCACACTGTGTTGGCACCACTGCGGTTATTTACGCAAGCGACTACCTTAATAAGCTGACCGGTGAAAAGATCGAGCGCGAGTGTCGCCGGCAACTGAGTTGCGGTTGCCGCGCCCTCGTCATTGATTTCAGCGATACGAAACTGGTTAACAGTATCGGAGTCTCGATCCTCCTCGGAATCATCGACGTCGCCGAAAAAAGCGGCGCGCGCATCGCATTTTCAGAAGTGAACAACGAAACAGTCCAATTATTCGAAATGCTCGGACTGACCCGCCACGTTGTACTCGCGAAAGATGAACGAGAAGCCCTTATGAATCTTTCGCCTTATGAGACTACTCCCATAGTCCACTGATACATGGAGCCGTCTACCCAGAAACTCATTCACACATTCGGAGCGCTTGCCGACCTGGGACAGGAGATCGCCGGCACAGGCGATTTCAACGAGATGGTCCGAACGTCGATGCATATGCTCCTCGGCACGCTCGCTTTGCGACGCGGTGCAGTGGTCGAGTGTACCGCCGATGGTCCATTGCGTTGCGCGGCGCTCTGGGGACTCAGCGATCAGATGTTCGATGGCTTCGAGATCGACGGCGCTGAAAAGGAGTCGTTTTTTGAAGACCACGTAAATGAATTGCTGGTTAGGAACTCCGCCGTCTCAAACAGTTTCATTACTCGACATCACGACAAGCTTACAGCCGAAGGCATCGAGCTCGTGTTGCCGATGATCGTGCGTGGTGAAGTGACCGGGCTGGTCCTGCTCGGCGGCAAAGCGAGTGGCGAAGAATTTTCAAACGACGACTTCGAAACGATTCGTGCGATGGTCCGTCATATCGGCGTCGGCATTCACACGCATCGACTGCTCGAACAGGTGGCGCAGCGCGCGGAAGAGAATCGAAGGTTGTACGAAGAGTTGCGCGCGATCTATCGCGACACGGTGCGAGCGTTCGCCGCGGCGATCGATATCAAGGACAAGTACACGCAGGGTCACTCGGAGCGTGTTGGGAAGTACAGCGAGATCATCGCGCGCGAGATGGGTTGGAGTGAAGAAGAGGTCGAGGGAATTCAGATTGCCGGTTACCTGCACGATATCGGCAAGTTGATCGTCGATCGCGACATCATCAACGCGCCTTACAACATCGATGCGAAGAACTCGAGCGAGCTCAACCGTCATCCTGCGGCGGGATTCGAGATTCTTTCGCCCATCAATCACCCGTACGCGGATATTCCGTTGATGGCCAAGTATCATCACGAGCGGCTCGATGGGCGTGGTTATCCGGATGGACTGACAGACGAACAGATTCCGATCGGTGCAAAGATCGTTTCGCTAGCTGACTCGTTCGACGCGATGACGACGGATCGCCCTTACCGGCGCCGTCGATCGTTTGAAGATGTCGTTCGAGATTTGCGCGAGAACAGTGGGAAACAGTTTGATGGGAAGGTTGTGGCGGCGTTTGCGAGAGCGATACTGAAAGAAGTGAACGGCGAAACCAAAGAACGGCGCATCACAAAGATGCTCGGGAAGCCTTACCTCGAAGGCGAGCAAGTCCCAACCCTCTTGAACGACCTCATCTCCGACCTGGGCAATCCGCGTTTATCCGCGTAAATCTGCGGCTCATTTGGGCTGGATGCGCAAGACGAAGTTGCAAATCGCGATCTTCTGATCCGGCGCGACCTCAGTTGGTTCTTCTCGAATCAATTCTTTTCCATTCACGAGCGTGGGATTGCGGCCCTTCGCTACGAGCCAGTAGCGCCCTTCGTTATCACGCGATAACACCGCATGTACTCGACTCACTTCCGGATCGCCTTTGATCGGAAGATCCACCGAGATACTCCGCGATCCGCGGCCGATCGTTATCTCACTCTTCCCGATCGGAACCACCGCTTCACGAACACCGCTGCGCCAAATCTCGACTGAGTACAGTGCCTGCGGCTTCGGCCGCACAACCGTCTGTTCGCTCTCGCTGTTTACATCCGACGCGCGCTCAACCACCGTGTCGTTGGGATTGAACGCCGGGGCCGTTTGTCCTGGATTCACACGCGGCGTCACCATCGTGTGCCCGCTCTCCGTCTCATCCCAAACAGCCTGCACGCGAAACTCACCTTTATTCAACGTGCCGTCAACACGCAGCTCAACCGCAAATGACTTGACTGCCAGTTGCGTCTGTCCGCTCAGCTCGCGCGCGCGTTCGGAAAGCACATGAAATAATCCCTGCTCGAGTCC
>DATDFT010000286.1:0-13034 GCA_036522475.1 Pyrinomonadaceae bacterium
TCCAAAGTCCTGCTGGCTGAGGCGACGAACGAGCAGCAGCGGGAGAGCGATACTGAGAGCGAAGGCTAAAATCTTAGCAACGAGCAGCCAAAGCGCGCGGACTGTCAGAGAGAGACCGATTTTGTCAGGTGCATTCAAGAAGTAAAACCTTTCCTCTGCGTATCTCGGTGTGCTCTGTCGTTGAGAGGGGGTTCTTAACGCAGAGGCCGCGGAGATACGCAGAGGGCCGCAGAGAATCACACGTGCGCGACGACGCAGTGGAGCTTTCCGACTTTCACGATGTCCTGGCGGCTGAATCCGGCCTCGCGCAGGAGTTCTTCGATCCGCGCCTTGCTGTAGAAATAAACGTCGCAGCCCTTGCGCGCGAGTCGCACCTTGCGCACCGGCGCGCGCCACGTCCAGAGTCTCGGAAACGCCATGATCGCTTTGTCAGTGCTGACTTCCCGCATGCGCTTCAACACCGGCAGCGGATCGCTGATGTAGTCAAACAGCCCAATCCCAAAGCTCACGTCAAACGTCGTGTCCGGTTTGTAATCGAGCAGATCAGTTTGAATAAAGGTGCAACGATCGTCGAGGTTTTTTTCCTGGCTCGACTTGCGACACAAGTCGATCATCACTTCGGCGATGTCGATGCCGACCACTTTCGCCGCGCCTCTGCGCGCGAGCTCGAGCGAGTACATGCCGTTGCCGCAACCGACGTCGAGAAACTTTCGATCCTTCACCGGCTCGCAATGCTCGATGGTAAAGGTATAGCGCTCATACATATCTTTGCGGAAGATCTGGTCCAACGTATTCGCGAAACGCGATTTGCGATGGGTGTAAATCCGCTGGAAAGCATCAGCTTCGCTGTTCCAAAACGCTCTTTGAGCCTGAATCTCGTTATTCAAATCTGAAGCACCTCTCTCACCGTGGTAAATTCAAAATCATCGATCAGCCGTCTCAATCTTTTTTCCGTCTGATCTAAATTGCGATAATGACGAAACTTTTGCGAAGCAGACAGATTTTTTATACGCGGCTGTCCCGGATCGATCTCCCAGGGATGCAGGTAAAAAACGACGGACCGGCCCTGTTGATTCACTTTGCGCATGCAGAAGCGCGTGTATGAGTAAGGAAACAGCCGGAAATACCCGCCACCGCAGAACGGAAACCGCCGGCCCGCCATTTCCAGAACGCTCATCGGAAACTCGTAAAGACGGTCCGTGATCTTGTAAGGCATGAGCGGCGCGTCGGCGATGCCGTAGTCCGGATGAAAACCGACCGGAAAGACTGACGAGTCGTAACGAAAACCGTACTTTTCGAGTGTCGGCAGCGCCCAGTCTTTCGTCGTGTTCACCATCGAAAACGACGGCGCGCGAAATCCAATCGGGTCGGATTTAATGCCGGCTTTGGCCAGTGACTCGAGCGCTTTACCTAAATCTGCGTCGAACTCTTCCGGCGTGATCTCGGTCAGTAGAAGATGGTTGTAACCATGAACGGCGATCTCGTGTCCGCGACGTTCGACTTCCTGGATCAGATCGGGCGCGCGTTCCGCCACCCATCCCAGAACAAAAAAGGTCGCTTTGACCTGTTTTTCGTCAAGCAAATTGAGAATACGCGTGGTGTTGTTGCGCACTCGCAGGTCACACTTGTCCCAGTCGTCGCGTTTGATGGCGCCCGCGAGGTTGTGAACACAGAACCAGTCTTCGAGGTCTATCGATAATGCATTCTTCATAAAAGTTAACTAAGGCTCGCGGTGCGGCTCCCAACGCGTGTAACTCTCACCGCTGACAAACTTCACAAACGCGATCAGGGACGCCAGATTCGTGATCACAAAATATTGCGGCAACGCCAGCAGACGAACACTCCAACCCAGCTTCTCTAGCAAAGCTGAGACCAAAGCCGCGAAGTAAAACGCCACCTGGGCTACAAATAACGCCGCATAGAATGCGTGGCGCGGCGCCAGATACCCGCTCGCGATAAAAATCGCGATCAAAAACATGGGCACGAGGTAGCGCACGATCTTGTGCGACCATAACTGGACCGCGTAGAAGCCGCTGCGAAAAGGATTCAGCACCGAGCGATTGCGCCAAAGATCTGCAAACGTCTGCGAGATAATCCGGACGCGCGCTGCCAACTCGCGCTTCGCCTGGCGATTAGGTTCTTCCATGCAAACTGCTTCGGGAACGTAAACCGCGCGTAGTCCCTGCTCAACCATCGTTGTCGCGATGATGAAGTCGCTGCACGCGTCGTTGTACAGTGGAACGTACGCCGACTTCCGCACTGCATACATGCAACCGCAAACGCCGATCAGCGAACAAACGTTGCTCTCGTGTCTCTTGAGAAAGAACTCGTAGTTCCAGTACGACTGTGTGCCCGCGCCGACGCTCGACGACTTTACGTCCTGGTAGATCACGCGTCCGGTTGCACAGCCGACGCTCTGGTCCGCAAACGCGGGCGTCAGCAAACGCAACACGTCGCGTTGATAATGGGTCGTGGCGTCTGAGAAGACGATGATCTCACCGCGCGCGATCTCTACCGCTGCGTTCTGTGCCGCAGTCTTACCATGTCGCTCGGGTTGGCGATGCAGCCGAACACCACGCGACGCAAAACTCTTCGCGATCTCGTCGGTGCGATCGCTCGAACAGTCGGAGGTTACGATGATTTCGAGGTGAGACTTGGGATAGTCAAGCGCGAGCGTGTTTTCGAGTTTCGCCGCGAGGTCGCGCTCTTCGTTGTATGCCGCAATGATGACGCTGACGGAGGGTGTCCATTCGGCACTGTGGACCGGCTTCGGGCGGATCTTGCTGATGAGCGCGAGCAGCAGCGGATAGCCCACATAGGCATACCCCACAGCCGCCACACTCAGCCAAAAGATTACCTCCACCCGTGTTACTCCCGTTCTCTATCTTTCTCAGCGGTTCTCTGCGTATCTCTGCGTCCCTTGCGTTGAAAATATCTCTTAACGCAGAGAACCGCTGAGGACCGCCAGAAATCAGCCTTATGCTACCAAAAAACAGAAGCTGCAGCGCGGTAGCGCAGCAGCCCGATCGACCCGTCGCACAGCTTACACTGATTTACACAGAAGATCCTATACAGCTACCTCTTTCTCTTCCATGTCGAACATTAGCGACTTGACGTGTTCGCGGAGCGCCAGCTCAAACTGCTTGGCCTCTTCTACCTCAGTGAACGAGAGGGCCCGTAACTCCTGCTCGATGCGCCTGCGGTAGTCAGACACCAGTGAATCAGAAACGCCTAATACCGCGGCAACTTCCAGTTGCGTCGAGTGGTCCGGGCTCAAATAGCAGTACCAGAGCACGCCGATAATCCGGTTGTATTGCTTTACTTTCCCGCGCACCGCCTCGTTCAGGCTGGCCAGAAACTGCTCGACAAAACCCGCGGCCTCCCGCTCCGACTCACGACGAACAAGGCCTTCCTCGGGATTTTCGCGCTTATCGACCGGCTCGTAGCTGTGGTTGTTATCGTTATCACTGTCGTCGCCGTCCAAAGGCACAAGGTAGATGTCCATCACGGGCAGGCGCGACATCACGAGACTTCGCAAAGTGCGCACGTCTACCGGCGAATCAACGGCGTCCAGCACGGAAACTATGAGGTCTTCGAGGTCGGCGTTGCTGATGACAATCTGCGAATCGCCAGTGCAACCCACCATGCGCGTGTCTCTCTGCCGGACCGGAATGATCTGCACGCGCTGCTCGACGTCGTGTGAGCCGCGGCGTGATTTGTCGGTTTTCCATTCACTCAGACCGTAAACACGATCCGCGAGCCGCCGGTGCGGCTCGTCGTCAATGCCGGCCGAGTCAAAACGGCGAAAATTCGTGCTCGACTGGATGAGCGTCGAGATGCGACGGGCGAGGCGATAGCTTTCCGGGTGCCGTTTGCGGAGCTCGGCAGTAAGTAAATTTGTTAACTCGATTTGGCTGATTTCGCACTCGATCTCGAAATCGGTCATTTCGGTTTCGAGATAATGCTCGAACCGATTCTTGCTGAGTAGCTGGACAAAAAGTTCCTGTGTGAGATCGGTGTAGGCCGCGCCCGCGCCTTCTTCGATCAGGAGACCCGCGCTGCGCGAGGCCCGAACGAGGGGATGATGCGAGACGATGCGGTGCAGGTCAGTCCACAGCCGGTTTACGTCCGAGGAACGTAGACTATCGCCCCACTTTCCACTCTTTGCCTGACGGTCGTTGCGGCGGTCTCTGGGCATAGGCCGCTTGCCGCTGGTTCCGAGGTCTGCTTTTTCAGGATCTTCACTAATGGATTTCACAGGATTGTCCGTGTTGGCCCTACTCTTTTCGGGAGTTCGCGTTCGTTACTTAGAGTTGGAGGGTTCTGCGTTTTGACAGAGGATGTCTTGAAACTCCTGGAGTGCGTCAGGGAGCCTCGAGCGGCTCTGACGACGAAGGCATGGTAGCAGTAATTTAAAGAAGGGGCAACAAGTTTTTACTTTGTTGAAATTAGTGAGAGGTGGTCTGGAATACTGGGGTAATTGCGTGTTTTGATATGTTGAATCTCAGGGGATTGAATGAAAACCTCAGTCAGAACAGCACCTTTTCTAAAAACGGCCGCATGTCCTGCCTCAGCGACCCTGCTCTCATTCCGCGCCGGGAGCCTCTCGACGAAGGCGTCAACGCGCGTCCGCGAGCACCTCGAGGCCTGCGATTTTTGTAACGCCGAGTCGCGGCTGCTGGCGCATCACAAGACGGGCCGAAAGGGTTCTAAGGCACCGGAAATGCCGATTGATTTGAGGATTCTAGCGGAATCAATTCTTAACCGCAGATGACGCGGATTAAGAATAGAGATCTTCGATTAGTTCACCGTATCGTTCGTCAATAACTTTTCGTTTGACTTTCAAGGTGGGGGTGAGTTCACCGCCGTCGATAGTGAATTCGTGCGGCAGCAGGGCCACGCGGCGGATGCGTTCGTAATCCACGAGTTCTGAGGTCAGCCGTGCCACGTCTTTCTGCACGACTTTGATTGCGGCCGGGAATTTACTCAGTTCCACATGGTCCTTCGGGGCCGTCTCGCCTTCCTCTGCGAGCGCGTGATTCAGGTTCTCCCAGTCAGGAACGATCAACGCCACCGGCTGCTTTCTCCCCGCGCCGGCTACCACCACCTGGCTCACAAACTCACTCTCTTTTAATAGACTCTCGATCAACTGCGGCGCCACATACTTGCCATTCGAAAGCTTGAACAGATCCTTCTTGCGATCGGTGATGTAGAGGTGCCCATTCTTCGCGATGTATCCGACGTCTCCGGTGTAGAACCAACCATGTTTCAACACTTCCGCCGTCGCTTCCGGTTGCCCATAGTAACCACGCATCACGTTTGGACCACGCACGAGAATCTCACCGTCCGCGGCAATCTTGATCTCGATTCCGTCGAACGGTATTCCCACTGACCCAACATGATTATTGCCCGGCCGGTTTGCCGAAACGATGCACGTCTCAGTCGCTCCGTAACCCTGTAAGATCGGAATGCCCGCCGCGAGATACGAGTAAGAGAGCGCCGGCGAGAGCGGCGCGCCGCCCGAAACGAAGTACCGTAACCGCCCCCCAACACCTTCACGCCACTTCGAAAACACGAGCTTGCTCGCGAGTCTTTGCTTGATGCTCAACTGCGGGGAGACAAACTTTCGTTTGTCTTTCAGCTCGCCATAACGCTGACCAACCGCGAGCGAGCTCATAAAGATCGATCGCTTGTATCCCTTCTCGGCCATCCCCTTCTTGATGATGCGGTGATAGACCTTCTCAAACAGGCGCGGCACCGCGGTCATCACTGTCGGCGCTACTTCGCGCAGGTTCTCACCGACCTGATCGAATGAAGCCGCGTAGTAAACGGACACGCCGCAATAACAGAAAACGTAGAACCCATCCCGCTCAAAGATGTGCGACAGGGGCAACACCGAAAGTGCGACGTCAGTTGCCGTAATCGGCAATCCGTTCGCGATGGACGTCACGTTTGCCATGAAGTTGTTATGCGTCAGCATCACGCCCTTCGGCTCACCGGTCGTGCCCGACGTGTAGATGATGGTCGCGAGATCGTCCGGGTGGACCACGTTCAGATAGGCGTCGAATGCGCCGGGACGTTCCTGGTGTAACTCCCGCCCCTTTTGCTCGAGCGCCGTCAACGCAAAACCATGCTCGATATCTTCCGCGACGTCTTCTTCGAAAAAGATCAGATGCTCGAGCGGACGTTTGTCCAAGACCGGCTTGATGTGTTTATAGAGTCGCCGGTTGGAAATGAAGATCGCGCGTGCGCCGGAGTCGGAGAGAATATAGTCAACCTGTTCGAGCGCCTGCGTCGTGTAGATGGGAACGTTGATCGCGCCGAGACTGAGAATCGCGAGGTCGGCGATGGACCATTCCGGCCGATTCTCCGAAAGCAGAGCAATGCGATCGCCCGGCCGTATGCCGAGTGAAGCGAGGCCGAGCGCCACACTCTTCACGCGTTCGACGAAACTCGCGGCAGGGATGTTGAGCCACTTGCCGTCTTCGCGGTAATTGAAAGCGTCTTCTTTGTTGTGACGTAAAACTGCGGCGAGAATCAGGCCTGGAAGGGAAGTCGCGTCCTTGGAAGTTGAAGGTTTTTTGGGCATGAAATCAGTGTTTTTCCGCGGAAATCAGCGGCGTCTCCTGACTGCTTTTGCGTCGTCGTCTTCTTTGAGCGGGAGCGTCTTCGACGCGATTGTCGATCGTGGCAATCGCCGCCAGCACGAGAAACAGCAGCGCGTTTGAAGTTGTGTGCAGGGTAAAGTCGAAGAAGCTGTGTATGAGCACTGCGAAACAACCGCTCAGCGCTGCAAGCGCCACGCCGCGCCGGAAATCATCTCGGGACTTCGCGCGCGATATCGCTTTGTAAAAAAGCAGCATTACAAAACTCAGACCCAAAACGCCACCCACGATACCCGCATCCGAAAGCACTTGCAGATAGTCGTTGTGCGCCTGCTCCAAACGGTAAAGCCCGTTGCGCGTATCGTATTTCGTGTAAATCACGCCGAAGGCGCCGAGGCCCGTGCCCATGTACGGATGCGCCTTGATGATGTCGAGCGTCACGGACCAGAAGTGCGCGCGGCCCGTTGTTGGGTCATCGGTATTCACACTGTCGATGAAACGATTGATCGAGAACTCGCCACCGAGCAGAACCACGCCGAGGAACAGGCTGAACAGCAACGCACCCGTCATGACGATCCGCGCGCCCACACGTTTCAGCCTGCCTGATCTCCGCAGTCGTCGCCGCTCACTCGGCTTGCGCCAGATCGCAGTCACGATCACGAGAAACACGATCTCAGCAACGAGGCTGATGATGCCGCCGCGCGAAGCCGTCATCACGAGCGCGACACCCATCAATCCGGCGATGAAGAGATAAATGATCCGCTTCTCTTTATCGACCGCGCCGGCAAACAACAGACCAAGCGGCAAAGCGATCGTGAGTTCCATGTAGCCGGCAAAATGGTGTCGATTGATGAACGGACCGAACGCCGTGCTCTGGTTCAGTTCGCGAATCCAATAGACTTTTGTAGGACTCGTGAACGATTGCGTCAGCCCGAAAATCGCCAGCAGGAAGCCAAACACCATGATCGTTCGCACCAGCACTCGCAGACGATGCGGAGTGTCAACGAACACGAGTGTCGCAGCGAAGTAGATGAAGAGACTGGCGAGTTGGACCAGCACCAGCCTCGTCGAATTCGGATCGAGCGAGAGAGTGTTGATGAGCGGGATGCTCGTGGCGCCCCCGGAACTGATCTCGCGCAACGGCAGCAACTGAATCAACCCGAGCACGAGCGCGCCGAGCAAAGGCACTTGCAGCAGGTTGCGACTGATTCGCAAGTTTCCGAGACTCCATGCATCTACCATCCAGCACAGCAGAATCGTGAACGCTCCGATGTTGAAAATACTGAGCGCCCAGTAGTGAACCGTTCCGTACGCGAGCGCTGAAAGCACGATTGCTACGCAGATCACGAGGAAAGCGAAACGGCTCGCGAGCGTGTGACGGATGCGATAAATGCTGCGCGCCGGAGTACTCGTCTCCGCCAAAGGCGCGACAGGCTCCGCCAACACCACGCTAGCTTCTGCGTTTGAAACTGAAGTCGTCATACCAAACCGAACCAAATATCGGACACACCGGCGTCTCGTCAGTGCCACACGACGTGCGCATGATCCTGAGATTCACTGCTTCCGTCTTGTCCCCCGTCTTAAAAGAAAAACTGACGCGATTCCAGTCGTTCGTGCCGCCCGGCGCCATTTGCGAAGTGGCCAGCACCGCGCCCGTATTCGCGTCCGCAATCTGAATGAACGGCGCGCTGCCCGATTCGAGCTTGTCGGTGCTTATATAATATTCGAAGTCGTACTCGCTGTTCGGTGCCACCGGGACGAGTTGTCCCGCACTGATGCCTTCGATGTTGTTCCGCACCTGGAACACGAAACGTAAACTGCGCGCGCCGTCGTGACCTTTGTTCGGATCAATGCCGATGCTCACGTTCGACGCGCCCTTCACTTGCCAGCCAAACACGGTCTCGGCGCCGTAAGCCAAAGGCTCTTCAAAACTGGCGTCGAAGATGCGACCCACCTCGACATGAAACTTCTCGGAAGTAACCTCGTTCCAAACCTGCATCGCGTCGTGAAATCGCAGGTTGGTGTTCAACGTGGTGACGATCGACTGCGCAGTGTCTTTGTTCTCCTTCTTCTCTTCGGGGCTCAATCGGTTCCACAAGCGGAGCCCTTCTTCGTAGTGCTTCTGCCCGAGTAGATACAGAGCAAACTGGGCCTGGGCGGCGGCGCTTGATCCAACTGATTTCTTCAAACCCTCAGGATCGTTGCTGTAGATGGCCCAGATCAAATTGAACTGTTGCGGCTGGAGTTCGGGATCGGCTTGACTCGCCAGACGCAGCTCGGCGAACGCCTCGTCGTAACGATTATTTCTCAGCAGCAGATTGCCGAGATACCAGTGCGGATAAGCATAAGCCGGAGCGAGCGCGACCGCGCGTTTCAACGCCTGTTCAGCTTTCGCAGGATCACCCGCCTGCTCCTGCGCGACTCCGAGCGCCATCCAGAAGCGATAGTCGTACGGCGACAGACTGACCGCCTTCTCGTACTCGACAATCGCCGGACCCTGCTGGTCCAACGGCAGGATCTTTTGTGAGACCTGCGCGATGCGCCAGTGCGTCATGGGATCTTGCGGCGCCATCGATTCAGCGATTTGCGGCACGTTGAGACTGTTGTCAGCAGGATTTGAATACTCGGCGAGCGTGTTTCCGAGGTACCAGCGGATCACGTAGTACGACCAGAGTCCGGCCGCTAACAGCAGCAAGATCAGGACAATCTTGAGCAGTGGATGGCGAACGCTTAGGTGAATTACTTCTTGTGGCATTTCAAGAATAGGTCCTCTAGAACCCGTAGAACCTATGTTTGATCGCTCGACGGCTTTGCGCCCTTAAGCGAATAATATCTCTGATCCGGGACGCTCAGCTCTTCCATCGTAATGCGCATGCGCTTCACCGTGATCTGCCTTTCCGAGCACGTGCGCAACACTTCCTGAATCCGTTCCTCCGTCATCTTCACACTCGAAATCACGACCTCATCGACTTCATGCTGCGAACAAACCGCGCCAAGATCTCCGTTCGCGCCAAACACACGCAGCCCGTGAATTACTTTTCCACTCTTGGCCGGGTCGTCATCCAGAAAACCGATCGGAGCGAGTTGCAGCTCGCGATTGTTTCGCAACTCTCTTAACAGCAGCTCACCGCCGTCGCCCGCTCCGTAAATCAACACGCGCCGGCCCTCGTTTTTAGTGACTGACGGCAGCAGTTGCCTGAATAACCTGAACGCGACGCGACTGCACGCCAGAAACAGGAACATGAGCAACGCGTCGATGACGAATACCTTGCGCGAATAACCTTCGAAACGAAACAAGAACAACAGCAGTAACACGCTCGCAATCGAGCTGAGTACCACCGCTTTCGCAAACACGATCAGATCGCTCATGCTCGTGTAGCGCCAAAGTCCGCGATAGACGCCCATCGCCAGGAACACACCCATCTTCACAAACACAAGCACCGGCAGCGTGCGAATGAACAGCGCCCACGCGGGGCTGTCCGGCGGAAACCTGATGGCGTAAGCGGCCCAGTAGGAAAGAATGACGAGCACCACGTCCAGTAACACTTCGAAGATGCGGCGCTTGTACGAGAGATCGACGAGAAACATGTAAAGCGGTTTGTCTTTCAACGCGCTGGCTTCGCTCTCGTCGTAGACCTTCACGCCCGCAAGATAGACACCCACCAGTGTGAGCACGATCGTGAAGCCCGCGATCGCCGCGAGACTCACGTCGAGACGCGCTCGCTGCACGAGAATCGCGAGCACGCCCGAAAGCGCCGCGAACCCGTAGAGCATGAACACCGCGTAACGCTCAGACATCCCTAACGCGACCAGCCGGTGCGAAGTGTGATCTCTGCCGCCCTGCGAAGCAGCGCGTCCGGAGAGTTTGCGCAAAACGGTGACGAAGGTCGTGTCGAAGATGGGAATGAAGAGAACGAGGATCGGTACTGCGAGCACCGGCAGGAAGCTTCGCGATCGACCGCCGCTGACGTTTATGAGTGCCGAGCTCGCCAGAAAGAACCCGACAAACATCGAGCCACAGTCGCCCATGAAAATCGACGCGGGATTCGAGTTGTAAACCAGGAATCCCAGCAGTCCGCCCGCAAAGCTGAGCATGATCATCGCTTCAGTGTACTGGCCGGCACTTACAAAACTGAGCGCAAGGAATCCGCCGGCGATGATCGCGATGCCGGACGCAAGCCCGTCCATGTTGTCGAGCAGGTTGATGGCGTTCGTGATGCCGATCAGCCAGAAGATGGCGAGCGCCATGTTGAAGAGCTTCGAGCCTGTCCAGGGCAACGAAAGGCCGTAGTAAACGACGTAAGCGGCGCCGAGAATTTGGCCGATCAGTTTTTGATAAGGCTTGACGTGGATCAGGTCGTCGATGAGTCCGACCAGAAATAGAAACGTACTGGCCAGCAGGATCTGTTTGCCATAAGTGATGTGAAGTGTGAAGACGAGCGAGGTGATGACGACCGAAAGCCAGATCGCAACGCCGCCGAGCATCGCGGTCGGTTTCTTGTGCCAGCGGTCCGTTTTCGGCACAGCCACAAAACCGAAGCGCCGCGCAACCGCACGCACGACCGGCGTCAGTATCAGGGCTAAACAAAAAGAGGCGGCAACTGCCAGGAGCGTGCGCTGGCTAAACTGCATAACGAAATCCGGTTTTAATCCGTGTTATCTGCGGTTGCTAATTTGATATTCAACCACTCGCTCGAGGATACCGTCGAGACTCATCTCCGGGTGGAATCCGACGAGACCACTGACCTTCGAGATATCGGGAACGCGTCGCGGCATGTCTTCAAAACCTTCTTCGTAAGCCTCGTCGTAAGGCACAAACACGATCTCGGAGCTGGATCGAGTGATCTGCTTAACGCGTTCGGCGAGTTCGAGAATCGATATCTCAACGTTCGAGCCGATGTTGAAGACTTGTCCGGTAGACTCTTTGTGATCCATTAGCTTAACGAGCGCCCCGACCACATCGCCGACGTAACCGAAACAACGGCTCTGCTTGCCGTCGCCGTAGACAGTGATCGGACGCCCGGCGAGCGCTTGCTTCACGAAGGTCGGAATCACCATGCCGTACTGCCCGGTCTGCCGTGGTCCAACTGTATTGAACAGCCGCACGACAATCGTCGGCAGTTTCTTCTCACGCCAGTACGCGAGCGCGAGAAACTCATCGATCGCTTTCGAACAAGCGTAACTCCAGCGACCTTTAGTCGTGGCGCCCATCACGAGATTGCCGTCTTCGCGAAACGGCACGTCAGTGCTCAGACCATAGACTTCGGAAGTCGAGGCAATCAAAACTTTCTTCTTCTTTTTGTTTGCGAGCGCAAGAACCACTTCGGTACCGCGCACGTTCGTCTCGATCGTCCGCACCGGGCTCTCGACGATCAGCTTCACGCCCACAGCGGCTGCGAGATGAAAGATCACGTCGCACTGATCGATCAGCTCCGCGGTGACGGGTGTATTGTGTACCGTGTCGATCGTGTAATGAAAACGCGGATGGCCCTTGAGATGCGCGATGTTCTCGATCGTGCCGGTCGAGAGGTCGTCGATAACGTAAACTTCATCGCCGCGTTGAATGTAAGCGTCGCTTAAATGTGATCCGATGAAACCGGCGCCGCCCGTGATGAGTACTCGCAACCGTCAGCTCCTTGATTAGTGTCGCCGCAAAGAAGCGCCTGTAGCCGCAAGCATCTGCGCCTGCTGTGCTTTTTTGTGGCTCAGTTCGCCGTACAAATCCTTGATGTCTTCGAACAAACGTTCTTTGGAATAGTTAACTTCCACAAATTCGAGACCGCGCTCGCCGAGCTCCTGCCGCAACGATCGATCGCGAATGATGCGACTCAACGCCGCGACAAATGCCTCTTCGTCGTTCGCCGGCACTGCAATCCCGCGACGGCAAACGCGATATGGACCATCTTCAACTACGTCGCCCAGCAGGTCGACCACGCCGCCAACACTCGTCGCCACCACCGGCCGCGCGTTCGCCATCGCTTCGATCAAGGTCAGCGGCGTGCCTTCATTGCGCGACGTCAGCGCAACTATATCGAGCGCGGGATAAAAATACTCCGGATCCTTTCTACTGCCGACGAAGATGACGTCCTTCTCGAGCCCGAGCGAATGCTGTTGTGCTTCCAGACTCTCGCGCAACCCGCCGTCGCCGATCACGATGAAACGCACGTCGCCTTGCCTGCGACAGGCCGGATCGATTGCTTTCAAACGCGCGACGACGTTCAGAAACATCTGATGATTCTTGATCTCTGTCAACCGGCCGACAATGCCGATGAGAATCGCGTCGTCAGGAATACATAATTCGTGACGAAACTTTCCGCGTCGCGATGCATGGTCGGCAAAAAGCCCGAGGTCCAGGCCCAACGGTATCACTTTGATCTGACCCCGGCGACCGACGCGAAACTTCTCACCAATCTCAACACTCTGCTGCCT
>DATDFT010000287.1:0-13719 GCA_036522475.1 Pyrinomonadaceae bacterium
CGGATGCTTAGGTGTCTGTGCGTTAGCACACATAACGCGTCGTTGCTTGATGATGCACGCGGCCTACTGCCAATCTTAGGTGTTGAGAAATGAGAAGCGCATAACGCCCGAATTGACGCGGCGGAAGAATCTACGGATTGAGTCAAGTTATCGATGACATCCGAGCTAGGTCCACTCGCGTCCAATGAGTTTTTGAACTAAGAGTTGCGCGCAGATAAAGCTTGCTTCTGCTGCGTCTCTGAATAACTCGATCATTTTCCCTCACGAGCTGCTCCAAATACAGTTTGTTGAACAGCCCACTAGTTTCTGTCCAGGAAGAGGCTGTTCAATTTCAGATTATTGGAGAGCAAAAACATGACTGAACTGCGCTAAAAAAGATCGCTTACAGGTTGACTCCAGATTCGCTCGCCTCACATTGCAATCACACACTGGATGGAAGTCACCGACAACGACGCGGGCAGCGTGAAGAAGTGGAGCGTCACAAAACTCTCGAGAGCTTTTCTGTGTACCTCCGACCACGAAATGAGGGCCGGATACTAGCTACACAAGCGATGAGCAACGTTGACGCAACCTTGACGCTTCAAGGGAGCGTTGAGAGCGTTCGGAGCGTTGGTACCGTCGAAGACCAAGCCGCTAAACTGTTGCAAGATAAGCAAGTGGCGTTGTAGCATACGGTTAACAAAAACATGCGCCCGCTTGGCTCAGCGGTAGAGCACTCGCTTCACACGCGAGGGGTCAGTAGTTCGAATCTACTAGCGGGCACCAGGCCTCAGCCAAACGGGCGACTCGCGGTCGCCCGTTTGACTTAGCCGCCATGCGACTCCTTAAACTTTTCTTACTGTCACTACTAACCATTGCACCGTGTCACGCGCAAACAGTCGACGGTCCATTGCTCGCAAAGCTCGAGTGTCCCGATCGTGTTAAGGATGTCGCCTTGTCTCCGGACGGCAAACTCCTCGCCGCAGGCTTCAGATGGAACAGCCAGGGCGGCGTGAGGGTCTGGAACGTCGCCGATCGAAAGGTCCTTGCGATTCTGAGCACCGGCAACAACGATGGGGCCAACGTCGAATGCATCGCCTTTTCGCCGGAGGGTAAGTTGCTAGCCGCCGCGAACTGGAACGGCGACGTGCTTGTATGGGCCACCGGTTCGTGGAAGTCGCCGCCGAGCATATTAACTTGCTACTCAAATGTGGCATGAAACTCTCTGCTAATTGAATCGCTTGCCTAAAAACTCTCGTCATGAGAATTGCGGTATCGGGAACACATGGAGTCGGGAAGTCGACGCTAATTGAGGAATTGCTACGCCGGCACCCGGAGTTTGAGCACGAGCCGGAACCGTATGCTGTATTGGTTGAGGACTATGGCGAGGAGTTCTCAGCGGAGCCGTGTGTGGAAGATTTTTTACGACAACTCGAATTCAACCTCGAACGCCTGGACCAACACGTTGCGGGAGAAAATGTGGTCTACGAACGTTGCCCGCTTGATTTCGTCGCTTACCTCAATGCGCTTGATGCGAATGTGTCCGATGCGTTGATGCAGCGAATCTCAGACGCAATGCAGCAGCTCGAGATGATCGTCTATCTGCCGCTGGATCACGCCTCCGGCGATGATGAGTTTCCGAAGTTACGAAAAGCTGTTGACCGGAAGTTACGTGAGCTTCTCGATGACTCGAATGTACTCGTCATTGAGGCAACCGGTTCGACTGCACAACGTCTGCGCACGGTTGATCAATTGATATCGAAGACGCAGCCCGGCGAAGCCTCGCACAGAATTACGTCGTAACTGTCGAGCAGCGGCATCGCAAGGGCTTCCAACTCTTTCTTCCACAGCTCTCCGCCATAAAATGCTTCTTTCATTCGATCGCGATCCGCGAGTGAAGGAAAACTGCGCAGAAACATAAACTTGTTCGGATTCTCCACGTCCAGAAATGGACCAGTCACCTTCATCCCGTACGAACGTTGCGCGTCAATCGCACGCGCTTCGAAGAGCCTGATAAATTCATCGCGCTTACCCGGCTTGATTCGATAGCTGCGGACTTCTACTATCATCACGAACCTCCAATTTCTGAAGATGCATCTCTCACGCTCTTAGTTTTTGCAACGGGCGCGTCAACGATCGCTTTGTCTTGAGCAGGTCCGCCCACAAATCACCAACATGCGCGATTCGTTGGGCCATGCCCCGCAATGTAAACGTTCTTGGTCCAACTTCGCCGCGCTCCAGCTCTTCCCACGTACAAGGCGCTGAAATCGGTGCATGCGGCTTTGCGCGCACTGTGTACGTGGCTGCATACGTCGCGCTGTAACCATTTCGACCTGTGTCGACGAGAATGCGGCCGCCACGATCGACTTTGCTGAACTCCTGCGTCAGGTTTTTCGGATCGCGCTCAACCATGATCTTTCCGACTGTGTGCGCGAAACGGGCAACCACACCGAAGTCTGCCTTGCCATCGAGCGGCACCGCAATGTGAAAACCTTTGGAACCTGAAGTCTTGATCCAACTCGGCAAACCGAGCTCTGCGAGCAGGTCGCGTAAGTGCAAAGCCGCGTTGCGCAGTGGTTCGAGATCATCTTCCCGCGAAGGATCGAGATCGAAAATGCAGATGTCCGGGTTGTACAAGCTCGGCATGCGCGACGGCCAAACGTGGATCGTGATGCTGTTCTGATTCGCGAGCCAGAGCAACGACCGGGTGTCGTTGGCAATCGGATGATGGACCGTGCCGTCCTTTTTCGGTACTTCAACGCGCTTGAGCCACTCCGGGAAACCCTTCGAGACGTCCTTTTGAAAGAAGCCCGCCACAGCGATGCCGCGATGATAACGCTCCATCGTGATCGGACGGCGACGCAGGTGCGGCAACATCACCGGCGCGATCATCTCGTAGTACGAGGCCAGCTCGCCCTTGGTGATTCCGTCATCGGGAAACAAGACCTTTTCAGGATGAGTGATCATCGTTGACTACGCGGAGCAGACGCGGGTGACGCAGTTTGCCGTGTGATGTCCACTCGATAAAGCCGACCTGGACCACGATCTTCGGTTCAACCCAGTGCGCGCGCAAGCGCGGCAGGCCGGTGGCTTTGGTGAATGGAGCTTTCGGAATCTCGAGCTGGTCCAATTGCGCACGGAGATCGAGCAACAACTTCGTGTCGAATCCGGTTCCAATCTTTCCCGCGAAGACGAAATCGCCGTCCTTATAATAACCAACGAGGAGCGCGCCCAAACCGACGCGCTTGCCTTGCGGATCCGTGAAACCGCCAACGACAAACTTCTCCGACAACTCGCACTTCATCTTCAGCCACTTCTTTGAGCGACGGTGCTCGTAAGTAGAACCACGACGCTTGGCGATCACGCCTTCCCAACCTTCTCGTTGCGCGCGTTCCCAGGGCGACGGATCGTCGATCAGCGTGACGCGATGCAGTGGTTCACGAAACGGCAACTGGGCCAGCAGCGACTGGCGTTCTTCTAGCGGCAGGTCGGTCACGCTGTGGCCATCGAGCCACATGATGTCGAACACGTGATACGCGACGCCGCCATCGCGCCAGGTGATCTCACCATCGACTATCAACTCGCGATTCGGAAGTTGCTCGATTGCGCGCTGCACGGCGGGAAGGTTCTGCGGCAAGTGATTGCGCGAGAACAACTGCACGTCGTTTCCGTTTTTGTACGCCAGCAGGCGAATGCCATCAAACTTGCGTTCGAAGATCCACTCCGGTCCACTGAACCGCTCTTGCGTCAGTGTCGCAGCCATCGGCACGAGCCAATCCGGGAAAGAAGACATGGCTACAGATTACGCGGATTAGTTTCATGATTCCACAGGCAAGCCTTCGAGACGCATGATTGTGAGGGCGTTTGTCGTCGGGCATGGACCAGTGCGCAGACGGTAATCGAAGACCATCTTGCCTTCGTAGACCTCTTCGCGGAAGTGCTGGTTAACGACACCTTCGATTTCATCTGCGAGTTTAATCAGTTCCAGATCGTGAGTCGCAACTAAACCAGCCGATGTTCCATCGGCGAGGGTGCGGATGTAAGAGCGACTGCCGATCAGGCGCTCACGACTGTTCGTGCCGCGAAAGATCTCATCGATCAGAAACAGCACCGGCAGCGGATCGTCAACCTTGGTTGCGGCGAGCAGAGCCTGCAATCGTTTCACTTCAGCATAGAAATACGAGAGCCCGTCCTGCACTGAATCACTAACCTTGATGCACGTGAAGATCCTGAACAACGACGTCTGCAAACGTTCGGCATTTGCCGGCGCACCCGCGTAAGCAAGCACGAGGTTCACGCCGATCGTCCTTAGGAACGTGCTCTTCCCCGCCATGTTTGAACCGGTGAGAATCACGATGCGACGGCTATGGTCCAACTCGAAGTCGTTGCAGACCTTCGACTCCGGCTTCAGCAACGGATGACCCAACTCCCGCGCTACGATTCGTCCGTTTTCAGGAAGAAACTCAGGAAACTTGTAATGCGGATTCAGATACGCGAAGTTCGCGAGCGAGTTCAGGGCCTCGAGCTCGTGCCACGCATCCAACCAGCGTGGCAGCAGTCCCGCTATCTCGCGCTTCGCGAGCTCCAGCCTGTGAGTGAAAATGAAGTCCCAGGGGACAATCAGGTGAACGAGTATCGAAAGAATCGGATTCGTGCGCAGCCCGAGCGCCGCGGCGAGCCGGCCCAATCGTCTGATCTCCTGCGACGGTTGTTTGCCTTCATCCGCGAAGGGAGCACAAGTCTGCGCCAGTCTCGGCGTATTATTGTAATTGCGTGATTCAAGGTAACCAAACACAACCTGAAAATGAGTCAACGCCTTTTCGAGTTCTTGCAACTCGCCCCACGCGGTCGCGATACGCGATTGTTTCAGGATCATCGCGCCGGCATAAATCACGAACGTGATGGGCCAAATCGGCGGGATCAGATGAAAGCTCGCAAGGACGATGCAGATTATGTTCAACGCCGAAAGGACGCAGAGATATACGACTGCCGGCAACAGCGACTCTTTGCGCTCATCACGCGCGATCCAGTCGACGAGTATTCTTGAGTTCCACAGACTCGTACGACGACCTGAGTTGAGGCGCGCGACCGCCGACAACAGTTGCAGCTTGTCGCGAAAGACGTAGTGCGCTTTCAGCTCACGAACCAACGCCTGCCGCCGTCTAATTAACTCGGCGTCGGGTCGAGGGCTTAACAGCCACGACTTTAACCGCTCGCTGCCTTCCTTCGTGACCGCGCAATCGAGCAAACGATGTATCGAACGCTCTCCGGTGATGTCGAGATCGGTTTCAAACGGATGACCAGAGATGGGAGAAGCCGACGAATCTGCGGGTGGTATTCGATCCCAGTCCAGATGAATGCGTGCGATGTGAACCTGTTTGATTTCGATGAGCAGCGAGTTTCTCGTCAGGCTGTCGCGAACTCGGTTGTGATAAATCGTGACGACGGAAAATGCGATAGCTATCAGCGCTGCAACAAGCCAGGCCGTCGTGTTGCCCGCAAAATTGCAGGACGCCAGGGCCAGCAATACGCCGGAGATAAAAATGATTCTTCGTGCGATCCAATACTTCCGACTGATTTCGTTGAGGCCGGCTGCCCTGCGTCGCAAGCATTCGATCTGTTTATCAAGTTGTTCCAAACGAGTCATGTATTTTGTCGACGATCTCAGGCGCACGGAGGTGTCGGACACTCGGAGTCGTGCACCGCGTCAGCGCCGGCGTGCTCGCGTCCATAGATGGTGATCAGAACGACTGAACCCACGATGATCGCGGCAGCGAGGATCATCTTCGACGTCAGTGGCTCAGCGGCGATGGACCAGCCCAACAACACTGCCACCACTGGATTGACATAAGCGTAAGTCGCGGCGCGCGCAGGTGTGACGTTCTTCAGTAACCAACTGTAAGCGGTGAAAACAACGAGGGAACCAAAAATAGTGAGGTAAGCAAACGCGCCAATCGAGGTCCACGATGCATGCTCGAGATTCAGGCGTTTGACATCACCTGTAACCAAAGCGAGTATGAAGAGCCAGCCACCGCCCGCAAGCATCTGCATTCCCGAAGCCATCGACGTTGGCGCATCGATCGGATTTCGATTCGAATACACCGAGCCGCTGGCCCACGCCAACGAAGAGAGCAGGACCACACCAGCGCTAATCAAACCCGTCTTTTCACTCTGGCCCAATCCATCACTCACTAACAACGCTACACCCGCGAGTCCGACGAAGATTCCGAGTAACACTCTCGCATTCGGTCGTCTGTGACTGAGAGCCCAGTTGAAAATCACGACCCACAACGGTTCCGTCGCAACCAGGAGCGCAGCGAGGCTTGAAGCGACGTACTTCTCTGCCCACGTGACGCCACCATTGCCGCAGAGCAACAACAGCGCGCCGATGAGCAGGGCGCGACGCCAGTTTGCGAATGACTGGTGAAACCGCGCGCCGTTGAAAATCGAGACGATGAAGAGAATGCCTCCGGCGATCAGAAATCGCATCGCCGCCATGAGAAACGGCGGCAGCGTTTGAATCGCCAGACGGATGCCGAGGTAAGTCGAGCCCCAGATTATGTAGACTGCGGCAAACGCGAGAATGATGAGCGCGCGAGACGGACGAGTTGATGTCATGTGCAAGGAAAAATGCCATAAAAAAGCATAAAAGGCACTTCAATAAATCTCAGTGCCTCTTGTGCCTAGTTGGGGCGTTTTGTCCTTATGTGACTTTTTGGCTTAGTCAGGACGGTTGCGATTGTCGTGTCTCGGCGGGGGTTGATTGTTGTTTTGCCGCGGCCGTGGCTGATCCTTCCGGTCATTTGTAATGACTTTCGCAGGTTCTTTAGGCGGCCGTTTGTCCTGATCTCTTCGTTGCGCGAACGCTCCCACTGACACTACGCCGAGCATCGCAATCAACAATACTTCTCGCAGTAGCTTAATCATTTCGAGCCTTTTCTCCTCATGCCAACATTGCGCAGGAGGGAGAAAGAGTTGCGCCGACCGAAAGAGCAGCAAGACAGATGCCAGATAAGCGTGGCCGAAAAGTCTAGCAATTATCGGGCAAAATCGCACGGTTTCGCATTTAGCCGCACCGTATCGTGCAGATTCCTCTGCGGCCCTCTGCGATCTCCGCGTTAAATGCGCCTTAAAACGCCGAGATCGCAGAGATACGCAGAGGACCGCAGAGACTAGCGGCGGACGGTGACGCTCAACGTCCCGACGTTGCCACTGGTGTCAAACGTGCGCAGCGAGATGGTGTGCTCGCCCGGCCCGACCGAACCAAATTCGACACTGTAAACTTCGTGGCCACTGTCGGCGATACCATCGTCAGGAAAGACCGGAACCCACGAAGCGCCATCAAGACTCGCGTCAGCTTTCTTGACCTTCCCAGTCGCGTCGTCAACTGAAAAAACGACGCGCACCGTGTCTCGTGTGAGTTGCGGCTGGCCCATCACCTTAACCACGGGCGGCGTGTTGTCAATATCGATCGGTTCGCTCAATCTCTCGCCGGCTAACTTCTGTCCCGGCGGATTGTCCGGCGCATCCGATGCGACAATCTTGATGATGTAACGACCGTCGGCGAGCGTTGCCCCGTCGATGGTGTAGAAATTATCGCGCAGCTTGTCTTTCAAGAGCCGGAACGTTTGTTCGTTAAGCGCGCGATAGTAGATCGAATATTCGAGCGTGTCGCCGTTTCGATCTTCAGCCTGCCACTGAAACGAGCGCGCGCCCCGCTGGTAGAAACGCCGCGGCGGCACCTGGGCCACCGGACCAAACACCGACGGATCCAAACCCGACGACTCCACGTTTGGATCAACCGCAACCTGCGCCATCTGCTGCAAGCCCACCCCGATCGGCAAAGCGGTTATCGATAGCACTTCCGGTGCGACGTTGCGCGGCAGATAAGCAACACTGACGTCTTCGACCCACGAAGGTGTACTCGCTGCGCCAGACGCACGGACCGTCGCGCGCCATTGGATGAAGCGAGCACGCGGACTAGAGATCTGATTCCCTTCCGGACTCCGATAGACCGTGCTCCAATCGCTCCACGTCGCATCAGGCCGTTCGCCGTTGCCGGTGCGAGTTTGAATCTCCACGTTGCCGGCGCCGCGCCACCAGATCCGGCCCCACGACGCGGTCAGCTTTGCATCTCTGACCGGTGATTCGAATGTGCCTTCGTTCACCACTTCATCCCCGAAACGAAACAGCTTTCCTTGATTGCTCGACGCTGCGTAGATCTGATTGTTTCTGACGAGCAACGAAGAGATCTGTCCTTCCGGAGACTGCAACAGCAGCGTGTCCCGACCGTCGTTGGTCACTGAGTAGATGCGACCCTTATCAGCAGTGCCGATGAGTACGCTGCCGGGTTGCAAGGCGGGTGCGATCGCGAAGGCTGTGACTGTCGTCGAACTCCAAACCACGTCTGTCGCGCCGTCCGGAAGAATGCGAAACACTGCGCTGCGCGCGCTTGAAACATCGCTGCGGCTGCGCGCTGGTGTAGACGCGCTTTGAAGCGCCGCACCACTCTCATCGACTGCGGTGATCGTGACTGACGTCGTCGGCGTCGAGGATTCGGTTGGTTGTGGCGTTGGAGCGGGTGTTGAAGGCGCACGTGTGCTCGCTGCCGCATCGCTCAACGCCAACGCGTAGATCGATCCGTCAGCGGCAGGTGCGAGCGCGTGGATCTCGCGCAGTTGTGTGTCGAACAAAGCAAACGTCTTTCCTTCCGGCGACACCCGCAGCACGAGTCCGCCCGAGTCAGTGCCCGCGATGAGATCGCCCTGCGCTGTTACTGCGAGCGAGATCACGTGTGTTTGATTCGTGTTGACCAGCAACGATGACTCAGGACTCGCGCCGGCTGTGCGAACGCGGTAGAGCTTGCCACTGTCGCCGGTGCCGACCGCAAGTGAACCATCGTTCATGACCGCGAGCGACCAGATGTACTTATCACCGGGATCGAAGTAAACGTCAGCCTTGCCATCTCCAGTGATGCGATAAACCTTGCCGTCCGGCGATGTGCCGGCGTAGAGCGCCCCGTCACGTCCGATGGCGAGTGCGGTGACGTCGAGCTCGGGTGCGTCGTAGAGTAACGAACCGGTTCCGGCCGGCGTGATCTTGAAAGTCTTGCCGTCGTGTCCCGTGCCAACATAGACGTTCCCCTGACTGTCGACGGCGCTGGACCAGATGTAAGTCTGCTGCGTGTTGAAGACTTCGTTGAGTTTCGGCGCGAGCATCAACACGCCCGCATCGCTGATCGAAACTCCGCGCGCGTCGCCCTTCAACAGGTCAGCGCGGCCGGAGGTTTCCCAAACGATCGGCTGGCCGGCGAGCACGGGCTGAGCGAGAACTGTGAGAACTAAAATTGTAATGATGATAAGACTGTTTAATTGTTTGATGGTCATCTTTGCGTCAGGTTCCTATGTACTTGGCATAAAGCGAGCGGGCAACGGCGATCTCGTCAGTGCCGCGAATGATCGAGCGTGCATCCTGAAAGACTGTCACTTCGAAATTCCCGGTTTTGAAACGCAGCAGATACTCGTTGAACTTCACTTCACCGGCGCGGCGCAGTCTTTCGGCGAGTGATGAAAAGTTGATGCGGGTTGGCTGCGCGGGTGAGATCTGAATCGCATCGCGGCCGCACAACACAGCCGCTGCTTCAGACGCGCTCGACAGAGTTTCATAAACCGCGAGGCCGCACGTCGGACAATCTGCACGTGGCGATCCTGTTCTGATACTTCTCCATTCGTTTCGCCAAACGTCAAACTGCATCAACGATCTGTGCAGATCTTCGAGATGTCCGGTCAGCAGCTTGAGCACTTCCGCGACCTGCACTGCGGAAACGATATTGATGATCGGCATGATGACTCCGGCGGTGTCGCACGTCGGTGCACTCGCAGCCGGCGGAGCTTCTTCAAATACGCAACGCAGGCACGCAGTTTCGTGTGGGCGGATCGTCATCGTCACGCCGTATGATCCAACCGCAGCGCCGTAGATCCAATTCAACTCGTGCTTCACGCAGGCGTCGTTGATGAGGTAGCGAATGGCGAAGTTATCCGTGCCGTCGATCACGACATCACAGCGATCGAGCAGTTGTTCGATGTTGGAATGGTTGACGTCGATGATGTGAGGTTCGATCTCTACTTCGGAATTAATCTGCCGCAGGTGATTCGCGGCGGCGATGACTTTCGGCAGACGCTGTTCAGCATCAGCTTCAGTGAACATCGTCTGGCGTTGCAGATTTGAAGGCTCGACGAAATCTCGATCGACTATGCGCAGGTGGCCCACACCCGCACGCGCCAACGTCTCAGCGTGGGCCGAACCCAGCGCGCCGCACCCAACAACCAGGACGCGGGCGGCCCGCAGCCGCCGTTGTCCTTCCTCGCCAATTCCACCAAAGAGAATCTGTCTGCTGTAGCGATCGTCCACTGCACGTCAGTATAACAGTGAACGGTCGATTCACGCGGAGCCATGCGGCCGGGGAGCCTAGGCCATGATGCCGTAGCGTTTAATCTTCGCGTTCAGCGTGGTCGGCTTCAACCCGAGTAGTTTCGCGGCACGTGTCTGGCTGCCTGAAGTTCGGCCAAGTGCCGTGCGAATTAGACTCACTTCAAACTGCCTGACTTCGTCGGAGAAACGTGCTCCATTCTTGACGTCGATCGGCTTGGAGATCGCCAGCGACTCCACTTCTTCGAGCAGTTGAAGCACGGTTTCACGCAGGGTGTTTAGTCGCACGTCGACGCTCGCGTCGTTCGGGGTCTCAGGTATCTCAGGTTTGTTTACTTCCAATCCCAAAATCGATTCGCTTGTCATAACTCTCCTCCAGAGATTGCGGCTACAAGCGAATAATCTCAAACTCCGGAGGCGAGCGGATTGGCGTTGTGACGGAACGGCTAAAATTTGGGATGGAGCGGTATTCTCTGCGGTTCTCTGCGGTCCTCTGCGTTAAGAATGATTTGAAACGCAGAGGTACGCAGAGTTAGATGTTATTCCCGACAGCGCCCTGGAAGTTGGAGCGGTAGTTTCGACTGAGTGTGAGTTGCTTGCCGTTCTCCATGATGACGCGGTACTCACCGTGAAACCAGGGTTGCATCTCTTTGATCTTGTCGATCTTCACGATCGCCGAGCGATGGATGCGACGAAACTCTCTCGGGTCGAGCTGCTCTTCGAGACTACTGATCGTTTCGCGCAGCAGGTAAGCCTTCTGATTGTCGTAGACGCGTACGTAATTTCCTTCTGACTCAATGCACTGAACGTCGTCGACGTTGAGAAAGAAGACGCGGCCGCCGTTCTTGATCACGAGCCGCTCGAGGTGACGTGGTCCACTCTTCAACTCTTCCAACAGAGCGAGGATGTGACGATCTCGCTCGCCACTCTGATCGACCTTGATCTGCTGCTTGACTCGTTGCCACGCCGCATCGAAGCGCTCGTGATCGAAAGGCTTGAGCAGGTAGTCGAACGCGTGCACCTCGAAGGCACGCACGGCATATTGATCGTAGGCAGTGACAAAGATGATGTAAGGAGTCGAACCGCGATCGAACGATTCCAGCACCTCGAAGCCGCCCAGTTCGGGCATTTGTACATCCAGAAAGACGAGGTCCGGCTGTAACGACTTGATCGCTTCTATTGCTTCACGACCATTCGCACACTCCGCGACAATCTCGACCTCCGAGTCATCTTCGAGCATCTCGCGAATCATATCGCGAGCAAGTGGTTCATCGTCGACGACTAACGCACGAATACGTCTTGCGTTCGTCACTTTGCCTCCTAACAAATTGTGAATAACGCAATGAACGCGTGAAGTGAGTTCACATTCATTAAATGAACACCGCAGTCGAACGAGTTATGACGCACCGCGCGGCTGCGTCAAACAAGATCTTCAACCGCTTACGACAAATTTGGATGCGAGGTTTCGTGTTTGAGTTGAATGGACGAGAAAGTGAAGAGTGATGCGAGTTAATGGAGACTTCGCGGGATTTCGAGCGCCACAATCAACCCACCGGCCGGATCGTTGCTCAACTCGAACCGCGCGGCTTCGCCATACAGCCCGGACAGACGTGCCTGCGTGTTGGCGAGTCCGAGTCCTTTGCCGCGGCGCCCTTCGAACATGCGTTCGGCGTCGATCCCGGGACCGTTGTCTTTTACCTCGATGCGCACCACACCGTTCCGGGGCGCTGCTACGACCTCAACGTGTCCTGAGGCTGAGTTTCCGATCGCATGTCGCATGGCGTTCTCGACGATCGGCTGGAGGATCAAATTCGGAACGCGGACGTCGAGCACCTCTGGATCGACGCGAATATCGGTCGTGAGTCGATCCTGAAAACGAATCCGCTCAATCTCGAGGTAGCTGTTCAGGAACTCGATCTCCTGCTGAAGTGTGACCTCCATCGAACCGGAGTTCTCGAGCGTCAGTCGCAGGAAGTCGCCGAGACGCGTGATCATCTTGCGGGCGGCCTCTGTGTCCCGGTTCAACAAGGCCGAGATCGAATGCAGCGTATTAAAAAGGAAGTGAGGATGAATCTGCATCTTCAACGCTTCCAACTGCGATTGCACGAGTTGAGTGCGAAGCTGCGAAGCCTTCAACTCGTTCTTGCGGAAGCTGTTGTAGTAGTTGAAGGCGTGGCTCATCAACAGGATGAACCAGTAAACCAACATCCAGCGATCGAGATTGTAGTAAAGATAGCCGAAGGTTCGCATCGGCGTGATTGACGACGCATGACCTAACAGCACCATGAAAACTACGAAGTGAAGTGCGATGAGCGCACTGGTCAGCAAAACACTGAAACCGAAGTGAAGGAGCGAGCGGCGTTTCCAGTTGCTTCGTTCGATACGAAAGCGGCGCACGAGCCAGAGAATCAGCGGCGTGGCGAACGCCCAGATGTAACATGCAGACCCCTGCACTATGAAACTCTGGAGGTAGTGGATCGGCTCCTTCTGCGCGTAGTACATCACGTACACCTGCGTGCAGAAGAAGAGCGCGACGAGGGTCCAGATACCCCAGATCACGCCGTATCGTACCCAGCGTCGGGATAGTACGGTTTGGTCTTCGCCGTTCGGGGTAGAATTATCCATTACCTTTTGTATCGGACGTCGGAACGCGGGAGGGCACTGGGCGTTGCAATCGCCAGACTATATCGTTTGAGTAACACCAGTGGGGAAAAATTTGTGACCAGACGGACTCAGCGTGACGCAGACGGGCTAAACTCGCTTGCCAGTCCACAGTTCGAACTGGAGTTTGGCCTGAGCGACGAGCATCTCGAGTCCGCCGATCGTGTCGCACCCGGCTTTGCGCGCTTCACGCAGGAACCTCGTGTCTGCCGGATTATAGATGAGATCGTAGGCAATGCGAACGCCGTTTAGCTGTTTCGACGTTACGGGCGATTGATCGATGTACGAGCCTGAGCCTAGCGGCGTCGTGTTCACTACCAGATCGTAGTCTCCGAATGTTGCGCATTCGAGCGGTGCGCAGTTCACGGTGAACGATTCCTGTGCTTTGGTCACATTGCGCGCGAAGATGGTGACTTCGGCCTGTTGTTGCCGCAACGCCCAGATCGCTGCGCGCGCCGCACCTCCCGCACCGATTATCGCCGCTCGCCGTCCCGCCAGCGAGTCAAACTTCTTTAATAACGGATCGATAAAGCCGGCGCCGTCGGTGTTGTAGCCAAGCAGACGATCCACATCAACCGTGATCGTGTTGACTGCACCGATTTCCGTTGCCGTGGGATCGATCCAGTCGAGGTGCTCCATCACCATTTGCTT
>DATDFT010000288.1:0-6623 GCA_036522475.1 Pyrinomonadaceae bacterium
GCGACGGCGGATGCAGTTGATGATTGGATCTACTCGGAAGTCGCGAACACGTTTTTGTTTGATGAGACGATGCTCGAGCGTTTGCGCGATTTGAATCCGCACTCGGCGCATTCGCTGGTGCAGCGGTTGTTGGAGGCGAATCGACGTGGATACTGGGATGTTGACGAGAGTGTGTTGGAAAAGCTGCGTGACATCAGCCGCAGTCTTGAGGATCAACTGGAAGGTGTAGCGTAAATCTTGTTTTGTCCTGAAAATCGTGTAGATCCTGTCCAATGAATATTACCGTTCTATATGTAGGGTCGAGTCTTTTGTCGCCGTTGCGAAACGCGGAGCGCGAGCTCAATCGTGCGCACAAGCTCGACTTGCGTGTGGCGGCGTACAACTTCGGCTCGCCGCTAAGTGATCGCGAGTGGCAGGAAGTCGAAGCGGATCTCAACGACGCGAACATCGTCTTCGTCATTCACGTCATGGACGGCGAGAATGCAACACGGCTCGTCGCGGCGCTCGACAAGTCGCAGCACGATGCCGTGATCGTCATCAACTGCATGCCCGAGTTGATGCGCCGAACACGAATGGGACGACTCGACATCGCCGCGTTTAAGACATCGCACGGCAAAGGCGGACGGCTATTGCGATCTGTCGGTTCATGGGTTGGCAATCACGCAAAGCGAGGAAAGTCAGACAAACGCAGCCACACGCAGTATCTGAAACTCGTCGATCGTCTGCCGGGCATTCTTCAGTTTATTCCGACCGTAGGTGCGCTCACCGACGCGAAACATTACCTGTATCTGTTTTGCTATTTTCTCCAGCCGACG
The DNA here is from genome assembly GCA_036522475.1 of Pyrinomonadaceae bacterium. Classification (GTDB taxonomy): domain Bacteria; phylum Acidobacteriota; class Blastocatellia; order Pyrinomonadales; family Pyrinomonadaceae; genus PSRF01. The sequence continues at coordinate 816 of DATDFT010000288.1, forward strand.
CCCGCAAACATCCAATCGATGTTGCTCTATGCGCTGGTGCACTACGTACCACTTCCGCGGCTGAAAAAGCTGCGCGCGGCGAAACCGGAGCAGATGCCGTCTGTCGCGATCTATCATCCGAAGGCGAAGTCGCTGTTCCGATCGTTTGCCGAATATCGCAAGTGGTATGGAAAGTCACTGGATCCTGAGACGACGATCGGGTTGTTGTTGATGCGACCACAGGTGATCAGCAAGACTACCCGGCACTACGACGCGCTCATCGACTCGATCGAGGCTGAAGGACTGAGCGTCATTCCCGCGATTGCAACGCTCATGGACAATCGTGAAGCTGTCGCGAAATTTTTCGTCGATCAGGGGAACGCGCGCGCCAAGAACCGGGTTAGCCAGATCGTGTCGCTCACCGGTTTCAGTTTTGTCGGTGGTCCGGCGATGAACGACAGCGCCGCGGCCGCGGAGTTCTTGCGTGAACTGAATCTTCCGTATCGTTCCGCCGTCAGCCTCGACACGCAGACGATCGAAGCATGGAGTGATTCGGCAACCGGTCTGAACCCGATTCAGGCGGGCATGCAGATCGCGATACCTGAGATCGATGGCGCCACCGAACCGTTCGTCTACGGCGGCATTCCCGCACGCGGCCAGGAGCCCGTCGCTCTCGAAGATCGATGCCGGCGCCTGGCGCGACGTCTTAAGCGTTGGCATCGTTTGCAAACTACCGCGCGCGATCAGATCAAACTCGCAATCGTGCTGTTTTGTTTCCCGCCGAATAAAGGAAACATCGGCACGGCGGCGGATCTCGACGTGTTTCCGGGTCTGTTTGATGTGCTCAGCAGGCTGCGCGATGAGGGTTATAAGGTCGAGTTGCCTGATTCGGCGGACGATCTCCGAACGAGATTACTCGGCGGCAACTCCGAGAACTTCGGCGTCGCTGCAAATGTCGCTTATCGAATGAACGTTCAGGAATACCGCCGACTCTGTCCGTATGTCGCTAATGTCGAGCGCGATTGGGGACGACCGCCTGAGCTGCTGATTCAGGGTCTAACGCTCGGCAACCTCTTCATTGGCGTGCAGCCGACGTTTGGTTTTGAAGGCGACCCGATGCGTCTGATGATGGCGCGAAGCGGCTCGCCACATCACGGCTTCATGGCTTTCTACACTTATCTCTCGAAAGTATTGAACGCCGACGGCGTCATTCACTTCGGCACGCACGGCGCGTTGGAGTTCATGCCGGGTAAACAAATCGGTCTCTCGGGTGAGTGCTGGCCCGATCGATTAATCGACGAACTGCCGAATTTTTATATCTACAGCGTCAACAATCCCTCAGAAGGTTCTATCGCAAAGCGCCGTTCCTACGCTGAATTGATTTCCTACCTCACGCCGCCCATCGAAAACGCCGGCCTGTATCGCGACCTCGCAAGTCTCAAAGACCTCGTCATGGCGTATCGCCAATCCACAAACGAACCCGAACGCACCCGCCTCTACGCCTCCATCGAAGAACTCACCGCCCAGACTCATTTTTAGCCACAAAAAGCACAAAGGCACACAAACAGATCTCCATCATGAAGAAAATCAATTTTGTGTCTTATCTGCCTTTTTGTGGCTAAAAATCTTTTCGCGGAATTCGCGGGACGTGACACGATGAACGAAGGACTCAACGCCGTCAATGCTGATCACCGGGATGTCGTAACGATATTTATTCAACAACTCGGGATCGGATTCGATGTTGATCTCGTCCAAAACAAATTGATCGCTGCAACCGGCGGCCATGATTGCCGCCTTCGCTTCGTCGCAAAGATGACATCCGGGTCGCGAATAAATGATCACGTGCGCTTTAGACATTCGATACTTCTTGCCAGCCAATTAGAAAATTAGGTATAAATAATCCCGCCGACCATAATTATATATATATTTGTTTTACTGTTAGGTGCGGCGCTCTTCATGTTTAAGCTAATAATTCGGTTTACTCCACACAGAGGAATCCCTGTTCTGGCCGAAGGTGTTTAGTCTCCCTCTGTAGGTGAAGTCGAAGTGTACCCACGGGAATTTCGCAACACCTGGCAATTTGGAATTGAGTTGACGGAGGTCTGGACTTGGATAGTCAAGCCGATCAATTGTCCGCCCCAAGTGTAGGTACGACGACACCGCGAGCACCTGCTGCTGCCGTCGCCAAACCTGCCGCGCCTGCCGCGGTCGTGGAGACCACGTCTGATCCGCCGGTAAACAAAATGCGACGACGGATCGTGTGGGCGACTGTCGCCGGCTCTTTAATCACGTTCTTCCTGATGTTCGTACGGTTCTTTCTGCCGCGCTCAATTCTCGAACCTTCCAGCATTTTTCGTATCGGGTCGCCGAATGATTACGCACTCGGCGTCGATACGAAGTGGCAGCAACAATATCGTATCTGGGTGACGAGAACTTCCGACCGTCTCTTCGTCATCTACGCGCGCTGCACGCATCTCGGCTGCACGCCCGACTGGAAGGCGAGTGAAAACAAGTTCAAATGCCCGTGCCATGGCAGTGGCTACGACAGTGAAGGCATTAACTTTGAAGGCCCGGCGCCGCGACCGATGGATCGTGCGAAGGTCTCGGTCGACGCTGAGGGCCAGATAGTTGTGGACGTCGGCAAACTCTACTCATGGCCCAAAGGCGAGCCGAGTCACTTTGACGACGACGGCGCATACATCCGAGTCTGACGCAGATGGACACTGATCCAAAAGACGAGAAAAAACAGCTCACGGCGGGCGAAGAAGATAATCGCAGCATGATCGGGCGCGTGAAAGAGGGCAGCCAGGCCCTCAAGCAGCGCGCGATCGACGAGGCGAAGGAGTACAAGGATCCGCAGGATACCCAACTCTGGAAGTCGATCTTCCGCGTCTCCCACGATCGCTCCGACCCACGTAACCGCTCGCTCGCGATTCTGTCGAACGTCTTCCTGCACCTGCATCCCGCGAAGATCAATCGCGACGCAGTGCGTTACCCGTTTACGTGGGGCATGGGCGGCATCACGTTCTACCTCTTCATCGTGCTGACGTTTACCGGGGTGCTGTTGATGTTTTACTACCACCCGACCAAGCTCGACGCGTTTCGCGACATTCTTTATCTCGAACATGACGTGCCCTTCGGCAAACTCCTGCGCAACATGCATCGCTGGGCTGCGCACTTGATGGTGATCACGACCTGGCTGCACATGTTCCGAGTCGTGCTGACCGGCTCATACAAACGGCCGCGCGAGTTCAACTGGTGTGTGGGCGTCGTATTGCTCGTGCTTACTCTGCTTTTATCGTTCACCGGATATCTTTTGCCTGACGATCAACTCGGTTTCTGGGCGGTCACTGTCGGAACGAACATGGCGCGCGCGACGCCCATGCTTGGTCACGAAGGACCGTTCGGGCCGCAGTTGGGTTTGACTGCTTACAACGACGTACGTTTCGGATTGCTGGGCGGGTCGATCGTGGACTCAAACGCCCTGCTGCGTTCATATATCTGGCACTGTATCGGAATTCCGCTGGTCGCTTCGATCTTCATGGCGGTGCATTTTTGGCGCATTAGAAAGGACGGAGGTATCTCCGGACCAGCGCCTGTCATGCTCGAGTCGGAGATGAAAGCGGTCGCTAAAAAGAAATGAATAACTCTGCGTGTCTCTGCGCGCTCTGCGTTGAGATGCGGTTTTAACACGGAGGACGCAGAGGACCGCAGAGAAGAAAAATGCGAAGACTGCTTAATAAATGGACGATGTTGATTGTCGCCGTTTTGCTGGTTGGTCTTTGGGCGATCAACGTTCAGGATTGGCATCAGCTTTGGACCATCTCTTCGGCGCCTGACAATATCCCGATCGTGGCCATGCTCTTTCTCGTACCGTTCTTTACGTGGATGGGAGTCAGCCAGGCGATCAAGAACGACCGGCTCATCGGCGAGCTCGAATCCGATTCGAAACTGGCGAAAACACATCATCGCAAAGTCGAACCGTGGCGGCCGGGCTGGGCAAGAGAACTACACGTTTGGCCCTACCTCGTTCGAATTGAATTTCTGGCCACCGTGATTGTCACGGTGGTTCTTTTTATTTGGTCCATCACTCTCAACGCGCCGCTCGAAGAACCTGCAAATCCGAACCTGACGATGAACCCGTCGAAAGCTCCGTGGTACTTCCTCGGTCTTCAGGAAATGCTGGTTTACTTCGATCCGTGGATCGCCGGCGTGGTGATGCCGTCGATCATCATGATCGGCCTGATGGCGTTTCCGTACGTCGACTCGAATCCACTCGGCAACGGTTATTACACGCTAAAGCAGCGACGCTTTTCACTGCTGATGTTTGGCTGGGGCTTTCTGATGTGGATCCTTTTGATCGTCATCGGAACATTCATCCGCGGGCCGGGCTGGATCTGGTTCTGGCCGGGCCAAACGTGGGATCACAACGCCGTGGTGTTCGACAAGAACGTCGATCTGCATGACATGATTGCAACGAGCGCGATCGGAAAGACGCTGCATCTCGGCTTTCTGGCGGACAAGCCGTGGAAGTGGATCTTTGGTTTCATCGTGGTCAGTGGTTTCTATCTGGTCGGCGGACTCTTCTTCCACTGGTTGATGACGGTCGACTTTAAGAAACTCCGTTTCCCACGGCCGTTTTTTAGTCTCGCTTCGTGGCACCGAAATCTTTTTCCGAAGAAAGAGTTTGAACAGAGAATCCTGTCGCGCACGAGCCTCTTGCAATACCTGACGTTCCAGTTTTTTGCGGTGAGTGTGCTGCTGGCGTTGCCGGTAAAACTGATTCTTCGTTTGGCTTTGACGATCAAGTACGTTTGGGTAACTCCCTGGTTCAATATCTGAGTTGTGCGGAGGTTAGATCATAGTGGCTGATTCACCAGCACCCGGCGAGTCGTTGATCAAAAAAGAAGAGGAATTACCCGCGAACGATCCAATCGTGAGTCACACGACCAGCGGTTGGATGCTGGTCAGTGCGCTGTTGCTGACAGTTTCGATTGCGTGGGCGCTTTATGACGAGGCGTTCGGACAGCGACCATGGAAAGGAATGCAGCGGGAATTCGTGAGCCGCTATACCCGCTACCTCGATAGCATCAAGGCGCAGGCCGGGAAGAGCGAAGAAGACGTCAAACAAGAACCGGAATATCAGCAACTCGATGATGCAGCGAAAGCCGCACGCGACGAAGTCGATCCTGAAATAAAACAGATCGATTCACAGGTGAAGCTTGCGCAAGCACGACTCGACGCGATCACGGACACGTTTCAGAATCAACGCGGGCGCCTCACGGTCATCAGCTACAACATCGAGACTACCAACGGTTCCGCTAAAGAGCGTTGGCGCCGTCGTGCTGCTGACAAACGTGCGGAACTGGTGACGGTCGAACTGCCCGCAGACGATCGCAAGTCAACCCAAAAGCAGCGCCTGAATTATGCGCAATTGGAAGGACTCTACGATCAACTCCGCGATGAAAAGGCGAAAGGTCTGGCCGAAATAGCCGACAAGTTGAAGAAGCCTTCGGAGCTGGCGAAAAAGAGGGATGAATATCTGAAGAATCACCTGATTGGTCTCGGTCCCACTCAAATCGAGGGCTTGAAGACCAAGATGAATAATTACGATTATTCGATCCTCGGCCATCAGATCAGTGTGAACGCTTACAACATCGTCGATCGTTGTGAAGTCTGCCACGCGGGAATTCGCGAGCCGCTCGACTTGACGCCGGCCAGTCTCGTTGGTCCGAGTGGTAAGCCTGACAATCTCTCGCGCGCATTTGTGAGTCACCCGGACCGCGAGATTCTGCAACTTCACAATCCCGAGAAGTTTGGTTGCTCGAG
>DATDFT010000289.1:0-4812 GCA_036522475.1 Pyrinomonadaceae bacterium
GTCGTTTGGCGACCGCAAAGTCTGTGCTGATACTGCGGCACACAGCACCAACGAAACGAGCGCAGCTATAAGCGCCCTATGTGCGAGTCTCATCGCATTCCTCCTGCGAAATGAGTAATAAGAATTCGTAATAGTGCCGCCAGAACGGAACAAGTACCAACGCCCTTCTCCCGCGGAGGCCCCAACTACAGTTGTCAATTCGGTTGAACCGCATGGACCAACACGGTCCAACGGTGCCGCTCGGACCGCGGGCGGCACAGCATGCTTCGGCATTTCTTACAGCACACTGTTAGCCCAATTACTATTCCCGAGTGACTCCTGAACTGAGTTCATTTCTTATAGGAAATGAACGTCTACTTGTCAACGATTTCGTCCCTTAAACCATTGCGTAATTATTGAGAAATGTTAACGCTGGTCCGAGGCGTAAATCATGCCAGACCATACTCTACCTTAAAATGGAAATCAAGCCTTTTTCACTATTTAGCGGCTTTTCGAATATGTTTTTTCGGTCACGCGTAGATGCCTCTCATGCGAGTGTCATAGGCCACACGGTCTATCGCCAACATGTACGCCGCGGTCCGTGTATCGACGTTGTGAGCGTCGGCATATCGACACAGATCATTGAAGCTGGCGACCATCTTATCCTGGAGTCTTTCGTTGACCACATCCTCACGCCAGAAGTACCCCATTCGGTCCTGGACCCACTCGAAATATGAGACCGTCACGCCGCCGGCGTTGGCCAAAATATCGGGGATAACGAAGATTCCCTTCTGATGCAGTATCTGGTCAGCTCCCGCCGTCGTCGGCCCATTCGCGCCCTCGGCCAGTACCTTGCACTTCAACTTGTCAGCGTTATGCGAGGTTATCTGGTTCTCGGTAGCCGCTGGGACCAGCACGTCACAATCAAGCTCCAGCAATTCCTGGTTATTCACAAACTCCACTCCCTCGTAGCCCTCGAAGGACCGCGTGGTCCATAAGTACTGAAGCGCCTCAGGGATGTTGATGCCTTTCGGGTTGTAAACTCCGCCATGGATGTCCGATATTGCTACAACTTTGTAACCGGACTCGTGCATCAGCTTCGCGCCGATGCCACCAACATTTCCCGAGCCCTGCACGACTACGCGAGTCTCGCTCGGCGTCATCTTGAATCGCTTTATGCCTTCGTTGACAACAAACAGTATGCCGCGACCCGTCGCTTCACGCCTGCCGGCTGAGCCGCCCAGGTCGATTGGCTTGCCAGTCACCACTGCGTTAACGGTGTGGCGAGCGTGCATCGAGTAGGTGTCCATGATCCATGCCATGGTCTGCTCGTTGGTGTTCATATCAGGAGCAGGCACGTCCTTCTCGGGTCCGATGAAGTCGAGCAGCTCCGCGGCGTAACGCCGCGTCATGCGCTCGATCTCACCCGTCGACATCTGCTGCGGGTCGCAGATAATGCCACCCTTGGCGCCGCCGAACGGAACATTGACGACCGCGCATTTCCACGTCATCCACGCCGCAAGCGCGCGCACCTCGTCGATATTCACGTCGGGCGCATAACGGATGCCGCCCTTTGCCGGACCACGTGCAAAGTTGTGCTGCACGCGAAACCCTTCAAAGACCTGAATACGGCCTGAATCCATCCTGGTGGGGATGTAGACCTTCAACTCGCGGTTGGGAACTCGCAACACCGCATAGAGGTCCGGATCGAGATTGAGCAACTGTGCGGCGCGATCGAATCGCGACATCATCGACTCAAACGGGTTCTCTTCTTTGATCTCTCGAATATCATCGACGTATGTCGTGCTGTACATGCTTGCCATTATCAGTGTCTCCGAAAATACAGGACCATGAGGTCGTGCAGGTCCTATTTTTTATTTAAAACCTCGTTCATCGATCCGCTGCGAAAGCCTTCGAGATCGAGCGTGACGTATTTAAATCCCAACTCACGAAAACGCGCTGCGAGTTCTTTGAAAATCTGTTGATTCAAGACGCGGTCCATCTCCGACTGCGAAATCTCGAGCCGGACCAGTTGATCATGATGACGCACGCGAAACTCTCGGAAACCATACTCACGCAGTATCTCTTCGCCACGATCGACTTTGCTGAGTCGTTCGATAGTCACTGTCGTTCCGTACGCGATGCGAGATGAGAGACACGGACTCGCCGGTTTGTCCCAGGTCGGCAGGGTGGCGCGCCGGCTTAGTTCACGAACTTCATTTTTACTGAGCCCGACTTCGATTAAAGGGCTGCGCACGGCGTGTTGCGCTGCTGCTCGACGTCCGGGACGATAGTCGCCGAGATCGTCCGTCGTTGAACCATCAACGATCGTTTGAATACCACGACCATGCGCGACTGACTCCAGCTTCGTATACAACTCGTCCTTGCAGAAGAAACAGCGGTCCGGATTGTTCGCGCTGTATGAGGAATTATCCAACTCGTCGGTTTGAATCACCTCGTGCTGAAAACCGAACTTCTCAACTACGCGATCGATCTCCGCGCGCTGAAACGCGGGCAAGCTGGCTGACTCTCCGGTGATACAAACTGCGCGTGGTCCTAGTTCGGCATTGGCGACGTACGCAACGTAGCTGCTGTCGACGCCGCCTGAGTAGGCGACGATCACCGACTCCAGCTCACGAAAAATTTCCCGCAGTCGTTCTTCCTTGGCAATCACGTTCATGTATTCGGTGTTTCGCATGTTAGCTCATGCACCATAGCAACGCAACCAGCATCAAAGCTAGTGATTCGTGCGCTCTGTGGCAGAGATTACGTGGCGAATGTGCTACCATCGAAGCCTCCCCGGATCTTCTTCAAGATGTCTGAATTGAACGCCTCATTTTGGAAAAGTTTGCTGCTGACAGCGACGTGCCTCGCGCTACTGTCGGTGGGTTCGACTGTGCGGAGCCAGGACGGACTTGGCGACGATGAAACCGATCCGGTGCGTCTGTTCGAGCGCGGACAGAGGGCTCACGCACATGGCGAGCTTGATCAAGCGATCGGTTTGTACGAACAGGCACTGAAGGTACGGCCGGAGTTTCCGGAAGCTGAATTTCAACTCGGCAACGCACTCGCTTCACTCCGTCGCTTACCGGAAGCCGAAGCGGCGTTTCGTCGCGCGATCTCCTACAAAAAGAACTGGGCTCTGCCACACTCCGCACTCGGCGCGTTGTTGATGCGACAGAATCGCGACAAAGACGCCGAACTCTCTTTCCGAAACGCACTTGCAATCGACAGCAAAGAAGGTTTAGCGCTGCGTCTGCTTTCGGAGATCCGATTGCGAGCCGGTGACGCGAAGTCCGCGCTTGAGCTGGCACAACGCGCCACTGCGATTCCCGAGGCGCCTTCAGCAGCATGGACCGGCCTCGCGCTTGCGGAGAAAGCAAACGGAGACAAAGTCGCGGCGATGACAACTCTCAATCGCGTGCTCACGGACGAGCCGCAAAACCTCGCAGCGCTCATGGAACGCGCCGATCTCTACCTCGACGAAAAGAATTTCGAGCTCGCCATCGCGGATCTGAAAGCCGCCGCAAAAGCGAAGCCTGATGACAAAGCGGTGCTGTCGCGCCTCGCTTATGCACTGCAACAAGCAGGAAAGACTGAAGAGGCCGCAGCGGTGGCGAAGGCCGCCGGACTCGAGGTTCAGCAAACTAACGGCAACGGCGGTGTTGTTGGAACTCCGGAAGAGATCGAAGCAGCAAACAGTGCGGACCCGGCCGTTTCACGTAAAGCGCTCGAAAAATTACTCGAGAAGAATCCGCGGAGTGCGATGCTTCTCGGCCGCCTCGGTGCTTCATATCGTACAGACGATCCGGCCCGCTCACTCGACTTTTATCGACGCGCCGCAGAGATTCAACCCGATGCTCCCGAGTACGCGGCAGGTTATGGCGCGGCACTGGTCCAGGCGCGTCGCTTTCCGGAGGCGGCACACATACTCCAGCAGGTTGTTAAAGCGATTCCTGATAGCTACGCGGCTCACGCGAATCTCGCGATCGCGCTGTATGAGTCGAAGCGATATCCGGAATCGATCGCGGAATATGAATGGATTCTAACGAACAAACCCGACACGGTAGTGGCTCATTATTTTATTGCCACTGCGCATGATTATCTTGGAGAATACCCCGAAGCACTCGCATCGTACGAAAAGTTTCTGTCACTCGCTGACGCGAAGACAAACCAGCTCGAGATCGAAAAGATCAAACTGCGACTGCCCACGCTCCAACGGCAAATTAAATTAGGAGAGGGCGTAAAGAAAAAGCCCTGACTCTCCGCATGACTCGCATGGCACGGCGTCACATCGTCATCGCAGCGCACCTGCTGCTGCTGGCGTTCGTGTTTCTGCCGGTGGTCCATGCGCAGGAGTCACAGCCCCAGGAGCAACCGTCACCACAAGCAACACCGCAACCGACGCCACTCACCGCACCCCCGCCATTCAAGATGATCGTCAAAGAAGAACGCACGGCGATCGAGGGTGTTACGAACGATCCGCAAAAGCGGTTGAAGATGACGATTGAGTTCGCAGAAGGTCATCTGCTGGCTGCCGAGCAACATACCGCGCGTCAGAATTACGAAGCAGCATCGACGGAAGTGGGCATGTATCACGCTCTCATCGAGAACGCGTTGCAGTTTCTCAGCACGTTCAAACGCGACAGCAACAAGACACGCGATCTATATAAACGGCTCGAACTGGCACTGCGATCGGATGGTCCACGTTTGACTTCGATGCGCCGGACGACGCCGCTCGAGTTCGCAGTTTGGATCAAGCAGGTGGAAGACTTTGCGCGGCAGGGTCGAACCGAAGCGCTCAACTCATTTTACGGTCACACTGTCTTGCGC
>DATDFT010000290.1:0-19987 GCA_036522475.1 Pyrinomonadaceae bacterium
GTCAACCTTCCGCATCGACTTAAACCCACTACTCACCCGACTACAACGACATAACATCGAACATCTAAACGTCTGGGGCTCCTTCCAAAACGCTCCTCCCGATCGCAACATCGAAGGCGCACAAAGGCTCCCACTCGACACAGGCATCAACGTCGATCGATACGAGGCATATATCGACATGCGTGCTCCGGCTCTTCGTGTGATTAATTTTTCGATGGGCTACACCGCCGGGGAGATCACAAAGAAAGCGCTTCCGCTCATACTATTTTTATTCCTCCCAGCCGTTTGGACCACTCTCCACGCGCGACGGTTCCGCGATCGTCCGGCAGAACTGCGGGGCCGGCACCTGCTCTTCTTGAATCGTTTGATGAATATGGTCTGGCTGGTTTGGTTGCCGGTCTACGCGTTGTCCGGCATGGCGAACCTCGTCTTCTTTATACTGGGCACAAGGGACGCGGCCTACTTCGTGAGTATCGCGTTCTACTTTGTTCCACCGATACTGGCGCTGCTGCTATGCGACCTCGCGTCCAAAGAAGTCTACCGGCTCGTGCCCGAGGTCGAGTGGTCGCGGCGCGACTTCGTGCGTCAAGCGATTACGACGACTTCCTTCTCGCTGATGCCGCTGTTCGTTGCGATTCTGGCCATCAACACTTTCAGCCATAACCGGCTCGAGGCGGGCGGTTATGTAATCGCCAGCTACGTCGGTTGGCTGTTGCTGAATCAGACTGTACGTAGGATGTTTGCGGCGACAATGCACGAACTCACTGGCGGCGAACTGCGCACACGGATCTTCGACCTCGGACAAAAGGCCGGCGTACTACTCCAGCATATCTATGTTTTGCCGGACAACCGCGCCCAACTCGCAACTGCGGGTGCACGAAGCGACGGCAGCGTCATGCTCACGAGCTCGCTGGTCAAGAATCTGAGTCGTCGTGAAGTCGACGCAATCATGGCCCACGAAATCGCGCATCAGCAGGCACGGCATCCGCAGACGATCGGAAAGATCACGTGGGGAATCGTCATTGGCGCTAATCTCGCCGGCTCCTTTCTAGCCGCAAAGTTGCACCTTCGAAACTCGACGGTGCTCGTGTTTGCTGGAGCACTCGCGCTTTCGTCGTTGATTGTATTTTTCATCTCGCGTCGCAACGAGCGGCAGGCGGACGCGATCGGCATTGATCTAACGGGAGATCCCGAAGCATTCATTTCCGGACTGGCAAGACTCACGCGCATGAGTCTCACGCCGCTGCACATGGGTGGCTGGGGTGCGTCACTCGACACTCATCCAGGCACAATGCGTCGATTTGAGATCATCGCCAGAGCGCATGGAATTTGCGACGATCGATTGCAGGAACTTCTTGCTCACTCGGATACCTCAGAAGATCGTTATCCATCGCTCGATCGGGAGGAGGATGCCGCGACAATTCACTCGCTAGTGTTCAAGCAAAAGTATCGAGTGAGAGTCGCGCTCGCATTGTTCGGTGTAGTTTCCTTCTCACCGTTACCCTTCGCGTTCCTGCTCGGCAAGCCCGGTGCGTCACATGCGATTATTGCGGTTGCGGGCGTTGCCTTTTCATTCGGGGTTTTCCAGGTGGTCCGAAACAGTATCAGCTTCTGGGGTTACGCATCTCTTGCCCACGCACTGAAGTCGAAGCTGAAGGAACGCGGCTCCGAAGAACTTGCGCGTGATGGCGTCGTGGTAGGACTGGCGCCAGCTTCGGCATCGCGTAGATATGACGGTTATCCGTTCTGGGACGCCGGCGTGTTATGGCTGACTGCCGACAAGCTCTACTACATCGGCGAACAGACTGAGTTCGCGCTGCAACGCGATTGCGTCACCGAGGTCTATACTCAAAATACCGCCGCTGAGTGGTTTTCCGAAAAGAGTCTGTTCCTGCAATGGAAGAACGAGAGCGACACACAAACGCTGCAGTTCGTTGCTCTCGGAGAGAACTCAGTCCGGAAGGCGCGACGTGCTATCAATTCACTGAAGAAGCGTCTCGACGCATGGATGTATCAATGTGAAGATTTTCCATCTGCCTCGCCCGATCTCGAATCCACCGCTCCAGCTTTTCCGTCGATCAAGAGTCGTCCCGCATTAACTTCATTCCGCTTCGCTCAAATCGTCGGGGTCGCAATTCACTGGGGAATGTATGGCGCCGCTGCCGGCTTTCTATTGCGACTGAGTGTTCTCGGAATTTGCTACATACCCGTCGCGATATTTCTATGTGGGTTACTCGATGAACTCCCTAAAACATTCATACGAGTGGACGGTGGAATGTCAGAAACAGTTCCATCCGATCGCACTGAAGAGCGTCCAAACTATCAAACAGGCTCATGGATGACTGATGAGGCAAGCTAGTCTTCCGGTCTCCAGACCAATTTAACAGGAACACTCGTGGTGGTTCGTTCTTTCGGATAGCGCACGGCGTTCTGCACGTACCTTACGCCTTCGATCACGTCATCAACTCGCGTGTGCGTGTGACCGCAGACGTGAAGAGTTGATCCGAGTTCTCTGATCTGAGTATCGAGTGCGGCGCAGACGGAGACGCTGCCGAGCCATTTGATCCGCAGATACTCTTTCGGCGGCAGAAGATCCGCGCGAGGCAGGAAGTGTGAAAACGTGATCACAGGTGCGTCGTACGTCTTCAGGTTTGGTTTGTTGAGACCGAGAAAATAATCGGGCAGTGGAGTTGCATCCACCGGCCACTTGCAGAAATGAAAGTCAGCCCACGCTTGCCGCGCGGATCTCTCATTATCCTTCTCCGGGTCAAAAACTCCGTCGTACCAGGAGAACAACGGCACAACCCAGAATTGCTCAAACCGCACGGGATTCGTGCTCACGTTGAGCTCAGCGCACAGCTTTAGAACGCGTTTCAGTTTCTCGATCGAATCGTACTCCGCGTTGCGAACCCAGAGCTCGTGATTGCCGGGCGTGAAGAGTAGGTGGCGAAACTTGGAACGAAGCAGCTTGAGGGTGTCGTGGATGATCTCCAAACGATCGGAGATATCACCCGCGACAACCAACGCATCATCACGATATTCGCTGTCGGAAATCTCGCCGAGCCAGCGAAAGTTTTCCTTGTAATCAGTGTGTAAATCCGACGTCGCAAAAACACGCATGCGACGACTATATCAATCCATCACTTGGCGGCGGTAGTGGTTGGCGCAGCAGCCCCCTTCTTCACGTATTTGTCGTACCAGGCCAGATAACGCTCCCAACGATCGCGCTGATAACTCGGCCTTTGAATGCCGTGGTTCTCGTTGGGATAGATGATGAGCTGCGTGTCGATGCCGAGACTACGCAGCGCCTGGTACATCTGCTGGCTGCCCTGAACGGGAACGTTGAAGTCGCGCTCGCCGCCGAGGAAGAGGGTCGGCGTCTGAATCTTATCGGCGTGCAGAAACGGATACGAGATCTTCACGTACGTCTCCCACGCCTTCGGATTCCACGGTGGTCCAATCTCGTAGTCGTACTGAATGATGTACTGGTCGGTGCCGTAGAACGCGACCGTGAACGCCGTACCCGCACCGCTTGTCGCGCCTTTGAAGCGAGTATCACTCGCGATCAGGTAGTCGGTAAGGATACCGCCATAACTCCAGCCGCCGACACCGAGTCGATCCGGATCGGCGACGCCCATCTTGATGACGTGATCGACGCCCGCGAGCAGATCCTGAACTTCATAGTTGCCCCAGTCGGCAAAGATCGCGCGCGAGAACTTCTGCCCGCGACCGGAGCTGCCACGATAGTTAACATTCAGGACGGCGTAACCGTTGGCTGCAAAAAACTGTCGCTCAGTGCTGAACGAGTGCTGGTCTTGTCCGTTTGGACCACCATGAATGCGCAGCAACAGCGGCACCTTCGTGCCTTTGACGTAGCCGACCGGATAAGTCAGCAGTCCATTGACCTGCGTGCCGTCTTTGCTCTTGAATCCGACCTCTTCCGTCGTCCCGAGATCGAGCTCCGCCATGAGCGCGTCGTTCTGGTGCGTGAGCTGGCGCAGCGAGTTTCCTTCCCAAACGTGAATCTCACCGGGCTTTGTATCGCTACCGGATATCACTATCGCTTTCCCGGCTTCAAAGTCCCAACTGAAAATCACGACCGGAGGCGCCAGCAAACGTTGCGCAGCGCCCCCCGACAAACTCGCGTTCATGGGATAAACGGAACGATCGTCAGCGACAAGAAACTGAATCGACTTGCCGTCAGCACTGAATCGTGGCGAAGACACGCCGCGATCGAGATCCTCTGCGGCCTTGAAGCGACTCGGCGCGCTGCTGCCGTCGGCAGGCACCAGCGAAAGGTGGTCCATGTTGTAAGCGCCGTACTGCTTCTCATCGCCTTCGATGAATGCGAGCCACTTCGAATCAGGACTCCATTCCGCGCGACCACGGCTGGCACGTGTGCCGTCAGGCGTGATCTGTTTTTCAGTCACGCCTGGTTTGGCTTCTGCGACGAAAAGCTGCGCGGACGGATCACGATCGGGATCGTACGAGTGATTGCTCATGAATGCGATGCGAGTGCCGTCGGGTGACCACACCGGCGAGCTCTCATCCCACTTGCTCTTCGTGAGACGGTCGAGTTTCTTGGACGCGATGTCGTACAGGTAGATGTAGGTGTGCCGCCCACTCAGCAGATAACCCGCGCCGTCCTGCTTGTATCTATAACGATCGATGACGATCGGCTTCGGCACGCGTGGCGTGGCGCCGGGCTGTGGTGACGGAGCAGCGTCAGCTTCCGGATCCGGATCGCCGATCAGGAGGAGCAGACGTTTGGAGTCAGGAGACCATTCGTGGCCCTGCAAACGTCCCTTGATCTCGGTGAGCTGCATGGCCTCACCGCCGTTGCGATCGAGCAGCCAAACCTGATTGCCGCGCGCCTTGCCCTGACGTGACGAAGTGAACGAGAGATACTTGCCGTCAGGGCTGAAACGCGGCGAGCTCTCACTCTCGTTGCTGAATGTGATTTGACGATCGTTGCTGCCGTCGATGTTGACCATCCAGATATGCGAGTTCGATTTGTCTTCCTTCGCGTCGGTGGCGCCGACGACGTAAGCGACCCACTGGCCGTCAGGCGAGATCTGCGGATCTCCGACGTTGCGAAAGCGGGTTAAGTCGTCGAGTCGAAGCGGATGTCGAGCGGTTTGAGCAGCGAGCGAGAAAGCAAACGCCAGGAGCAGGACCAGGGAGAGACAATTCAGGCGTCTTCGTAACATTTGGGCCTCCTAAAAATGTGGCTTGTAGAACGGGCGCGCAGAGAGTGGAAGTGTAGCAAGGGATTGTGAGAATTGGTAGAGCCGCAGATGACGCGGATGAACGCAGATTAAGATCTGCGTCCATCGGAGTAAATCTGCGGCGCGTAGTTCACGCGTCGCAATTCATGCATGCGGCCGTCGTCGAGTTTGCCTTCGACGATCTCGTAACCGAGCAGCGCGAACACTCGACCGCGCAGGAACAGCGGTCTTGCGTTGCCGTACCAATCGACGCACGACGCGCGACACTGATCGTCAACCGCTCTTTCAGGCTGCGATCCCAGCTCACCAACCTCGCGAAACTGAAGTGACTCGTTGCGCAGAAACAGAATCGCCGCCGAGTCCTGGAACAGGTGTTTGTATCCCGCCCGGCCCGGCACGCTGATCGGCAGACCAAGCATCCCTGTCTCGTCACCGTCAGGTTTGTAAAAGAAACCATGACTGCGCAACTCGCCCTGCGACGCGTCCGGCCGCGTGTAACGCGAGACGATCTCCGGCCATTGGCCCAAACGCAGAGACGAGAAATGCAAGTTCGTGCCATCAGTGCCGACGACCACTGCGTCAGAACCCATTTGCTCGATCCGGTCCACTCCATGCGGCAACGCCCACTGATGCGAGTTGCCGCGAGTCCAGTCAACGATGAACAAATTCGATTGGTCGGCTTGCTTCGTTGGATAACCCCAGCCGCTGCCGGTGCCGTAGATCAGATAGTTTCCAACGAAACGATTCTGAAACGTGTAGCCTTGAGGTTTCGGCAGTCGTCGATAACTCGACGCAGGGACAATCTCGCTTCCATCGGAGAACGTGACGATCGGAATTCGCAGCAGCGCCACGTCGCCGGCAGTCACTTCCGCGCCCCACATTCCATCGCCGTTTGCCTGCGAACGCACGAGCACGTTTAGATACTGGTCATCGCTCTGAAGGAATGAAAACTGATCGACAGGACTGCCCGAGACGCGCAACACACTTGGACCAGAGCCATCGAGCGGCATCCTGAAAACGAGCGAACGATTCTCGCGAGCAGTAGCGTCCCACGATGTGGCCCAAACGTACACTGCGTCCGGTGAAACGTAGAACACGTGTCCCTGAGGTCCGATCACGCTCGTCGCCTGGCAATCGAAACCACCATTCGCGAGGTCGCACACGGTTACAGTGTGGAGTGCCGTAGGGTAATCAGTCTGAGACTGCGGCCGGTAGACTCGCGTCGCGGGAACGATCCGTTGAAACTCATCCGGTTTGGCGTTCTTGTGCCACTTCCTGAGAGCAGGAAAGTATTGAAAAGGATCGTCAGCGCCGGGGTAAAGATATTCAGGAGCGTAGAAGATCAGTTTGTTGCCGATGAGACGGCTGGCGTAGTTGCGCGAAGAGTAGTAGTCATTTGAGCGCAGGTGATAGGTCGAACGATACGACAGTTTGCCATCGTCAGTGATCTCGAAGAGCCCGACCTCCGTGCCGCCGCGTTGATAGCTGTAACCGATCACGACCACGGTGTCACCGGAGACGAGCATCTCGTCGTACCACGTGCTGCTCGGATCGAGGTCCGGCGCAAATGCGTCGACTGAGGAGATCGGTTTCAACGCGCCATCACCGATTGCAACCGTGAAGAGACGTCCGCGCCGTAGGACCACGAGGTGATCGCCGTGTACTTTGACGATACCGCCTTCATCGACGCCCGCATGCTGTGTGTTGGTTACTGACTCTGGCTCCTTTGTCGCTTCCGCTTTGGCAACCGAAGGTGCCGGCCCGGCGTTCTGAGTGTTAACCAGCGCATCGTACGTCACACGTTGTTCCCGTCGTTGCTTCTCAGCCAACTCACGGAAATAACGGACCAGTTCCGCTTCCGACTTGAACGCATCCATCGTCTTTTTGGGCGGAACGAGACCGGAGGCGGCGACCGGTGGAATCGTGTCGGTGGTAACTGCGGTGCAGGCAAGCAAACCGGGAGTGGTGATGAATGCCGTGAGCGACAGGAGCAAAAGGGTCTTCATGACGGATTACCTCGCGCTTTCAAAGCTAACGAACTAATCCGAAGAACGGCGGGCGGAAGGAAACTTGCGCCAACTCTGCGGCCCTCTGGGTATCTCTGAACTCTGCGTTAAATGAACTTCTTAAACGCAGAGAACGCAGAGGGCCGCAGAGAGGCTGTTGTTTACTTATTGTCGTCAGGCGGGATGACGAGTTGCTGGCCAACCTGGATCTTGTCGGGGTCTCTTAGCTTGTCTCGGTTTGCGTAGAAGATCCGCATGTATTCGTTCGGATCGCCGTAGAACTGTCTGCTGATCTTCGAAAGATTATCACCGCTTTTGACTTCGTACGTTTGACCTCCACCACCCTGGCCACCACCCGCAGCCGCGCCCATCGCGCGACTCGAGTCAACGGTGATGTCGGCAGTGATGTCGTCAGCACTGGGATTGACGAGCTTGATCTGATCCCAGAATTTGTTCTTCGCTTCTTCGCTAGGGGCAATGCCGCGAATGAACAGCTTGTTGTCCTGCACGTGCAGGTTCAGAAACTGGATCCGTTCATTGTCGGCGGTGGTGAGAACGGTTTGATACTTTTGTTTGAGTTCGTTGAACCGTTGCTGTGCGCCTTGTTGTTGCTCCGCTTCGGCGGCGCCTCGACCGAACATTTTGTCAAAGAGTCCCATGATAAATTTCTCCCTTGTGCGTAGATTTCTTGTCGGGAAAAACGAGGGGAATGTTTGGGGTGGAGCGATGATACTACTTATCGAGCCTACGTCAACATCTCTTCGATCAAGCGATCGACGTGAATGCGCGTCGTGTCGAGCAGTTGCATGCCGTTGTGTTCTTCGGTGCGTAGCAGCAGCGGGATTTCAGTGCCGCCGAGAATGACAGCTTCGATGTTCTCGCGGGCTTTGATGTCGTCTGCGATCGCGAGGAAACGTGCGCGTGTCTCGGGTAGGAAGACGTCTTTCAGCAGTTCTCCAAAATATTTTTCGTGAATGTAATCCTGTTCCGAGTCGTTCGGCATCACGAGCTTGACGTCAGTGCCTGAAAAGACTTTCGGATAGAAAGGCGCTTGCATCGTGTACCGTGTGCCGAACAACGCGACACTCTTGAAGCCAAGCGCCTGCGTTCGTTCGCAAGCAGCTTCGACGATGCTGATTAGCGGCAGCGACGTGCGTTGCTGGATTTCGTCGAAGACGATGTGCGGCGTGTTTGCGGTGAGGGCTGCGAAGTCGACGCCCGCTTTTTGCAGTTTTTCAAATTCGGCGACGAGGTAGTCGGCGACTTTTCCCAATTCACCGGCTCCCATCCACCCGATCATGCGTTTCAGATCGACGCTGTTGATGATGACGGGTGGAGACGCGCCGTCTGCTTTCTCGCGATACTGCGAGGTGAGCAGGCGGTAGTAGTCGATGGTTGATTCCGGACCGGTGCCGCCGATGAGACCGAGAGTTTTCATAAAACAGATTACTGCTGCGTGGAGGTGCTGCGATTGACTTCGCCGACGTCGTACTCCGGCTTGGGCACACCCATCAGCCACTTATCGAACCAGCCTACGATGTGCTCCAGCCGTTCGATGCGATGCCATGGTTGTCCGGAACGCGATAACTCGTGCGATTCATTCGGAAAGCGCACCATCACTGCCGGAATCTTGCGATACTTCAACGCACGAAACATCGCCTCACCACCCGAACCAGTCGGCGTCCGGTAGTCAGCCTCGCCGAGGATCAACATCAACGGCGTTTGCACCTTGTTGATGTAAGTGATCGGCGAACGCCTGCGATAGTCTTCCGGATCCTCGAACGGCGGCGCCTTGAACCACGACGGTTGAAACAGCGTGAAGTCAGCCGTGTACCACCAGTCAGCCCAGTCCGCGATGTCGCGTTGCGAAACGGCCGCCGCGAAACGCGTCGTCTGTCCGATGGTCCAATTCGTCAACAGCCCGCCGCCACTGCCGCCGGTCACGCCCATCTTCTTCTCGTCGATGTAGCCGCGCTTAATCAGTTCGTCAACTCCGGCCATCAGGTCTTTGTAATCGTCGCCAGGATAGTTGTGCTGAATGATGTTGCCAAACTCCTGTCCGTAGCTCGTGCTGCCACGCGGATTCGGATAAAGCACGACGTAACCCTTCGCCGCCATCCACTGAAACTCGTGATCGAAGATGTAGCCGTACGCGGCGTGTGGTCCACCGTGAATATTGAGAATCAGCGGATACTTCTTGTTCGAATCGAAGTTCGGTGGCTTTTGTATCCACGTCTGAATCTTGCGGCCATCAAAACTCGTGTACCACAACTCTTCAGGCTCGGTAAGATTCAGTTTTGAGAACAACTCGTCGTTGATGTGCGTCAGTTGTCTCGGCTGGCCACCACTCTTGTCGAGCCAGTACAGATCGCCGACGCGCGTCGGAGTCGAGATCAAGAGCACATACTTTGAAGCGTCCGGCACGGTGCGGAAGTTCACCACCGCCTGGTTGCCGCTCGTGACGTCTGTTTGCTTGCCGCTGGTGACGTCAAACAAACCAACATTCGCTTTGCCTTCCTTGACGTAGATGATCGAGATGCTGCGACCGTCAGCGGACCACACCGGAGGGTTACCGCCGCCGCCACGCGGCGCGGTGTTGTCGCCGCTCAAACCGCCGCCGATGTCGAAATCGAAATTAGCGGTGAGGTTGCGCGGCTTTGCGTTGGTTGCCAGATCCATCACCCAGAGATCGGGTTGAGTGTAAGAACGTACCGGTTGGCTGGTCTGAGCTACGAATGCGACCTGCTTTCCGTCCGGGCTCACCACGAATCCGAACGAGCCCATCTCAAATGACGTCAGCTTCGACGGTTCGCCGCCGGTCACTGCAACTGACGAAATATCAGTGCGTGGCGGCTCGTAGTAAGGTTCGTCCGTGACGTCAGAGTCGAAGTAGATGTGCGAACCGTCTTTGGACCAGAACGCGCCGCCGTCGTCGAAGTGTCCCTTGGTCAACTGCTTCGGCGTTACTTTTTCATCGCCCGTTTTCGGAGCATTCACCACCCAGATGTGCTGCGGATGTTTGAAGTCGAGATAGCCGGCGCCGTTGGCACGATACACGGCACGGTTGATGACGCGCACATCACTCTCCCGCTCCGGACTCGCTGCGGGACTTGCCGAGGGACTTGGTTGCGGCTGGCTCTTTGCAGCAGCTTTCGCGAGTTCCTCTTCAGTGGCGCTGTTATAGAAAGCAATCATCTTTCCGTCAGGCGACCACTGTGGACCACCCGCGCCGCGCGCCAAGGTCGTGAACTGAAACGGCTCGCCGCCCGCCATCGCCAGCATGAACAACTGCGGCTGGTCAACGCGTCCGGAAACCTCAGGCGCGCGCACGAAGACCAAATACTTGCCGTCCGGCGACCAGCGTGGTGTCGTGTCGCGTGGTCCATTCGTCAACTGGCGCGTCTCGCCCGTCGCAGTTGAGACAGTCCAGATCGCGGTATTGTAGCCGTCCTTCTTGTCGTTCACTGTCGTGCGAACGAATGCGACGCTCGCGCCGTCAGGAGAGATTTGCGGATCTCCGATCCAGACGAAGTTGAAAAGATCTTTTTCAGTGATGTTGCGTTTCTGCGCCAGTACGGGCGCACACAGCGAGACGATGATAACGAGAAGCAGTGAGACACGAACGCGCATGATGATTTCCCTTCGGAGCCACGGATTACACGGATTCACGGAGTAGGCTTACGCAGATGTATGTAATAAACCACACCACCATAGTCGTCCGTCAAGAGAAACGCGTCTTTCCCGAAGCTGAAGACGTCTGCCGGTCGGCCATTGATTCGACTGAGCTCGAAAAAGCCGGTGATGAAATCCGTAGATGCACCACCCGGACTGATTCGTACAACCTTGTAACCCCGCCGCAGACTTTTATTTGTGGATCCGTGCAACGCAACGAGGAAAGAACCGGCGAGATCGGAAGAGATGTTTTTGTGGAAGTACTCCAGTCCGAGCGGCGAGCTATGCGCGGGAAACGCAGCCAGCGCTTTCGGCACTTGATCGCAGTCGAACTTTGCGCCGTTCAGGTTGAATTTCGGATCGGCGTAGACTTTGGGACCAGCCGTGAAACAATAAGGCCATCCGTAATTTTTGCCGTCCTGAAGCGCGTAGAAGGTGTCGGCAGGACGATTAATGCCGAGATGATCTGCGCCCATATTCGTCGCGTAGAGTTTGTTGTTGATCCAACGAAGCCCGACTGCGTTGCGCAGTCCGCGCGCGAAGTAACGTTGGCCTGAGCCGTCGGGATTCATCTCCAGAACGCTGGCGCGCACTTCTTCTTTCTCTTCGCAGGCATTGCAACTGCTTCCGACAGCGACGTAGATCTTTCCATTGCCGCCGACGATCACGGTGCGCGTCAAGTGCCAGCCACCGTATTTGTAACTCAGACCGTACGCGGGAAACGTCGCCAGGACCTGTGGCTCACCCGACGGCGAGTCCCTTCCGGCTGCGTAACGATAACGCACCAGTTGATCGGTTAAAGCGAGGTAGAACCACGCGTTGCCGTTCGGATCGGTGTAAAAAGCGACGCTGTTAGGATTGTGCAGGTCCGACATGTACTTCGTGACTTTCTTGAAGCGCCGCGTAGTT
The DNA here is from genome assembly GCA_036522475.1 of Pyrinomonadaceae bacterium. Taxonomy (GTDB): domain Bacteria; phylum Acidobacteriota; class Blastocatellia; order Pyrinomonadales; family Pyrinomonadaceae; genus PSRF01. The sequence continues at coordinate 11,816 of DATDFT010000290.1, forward strand.
TGGTCAAACTGATCGAGAATGTAGACCACACCGCGATGATTGTCAGTCTTGTTGTACATGTCAGTGACGAAGAGCCGGTTGTCGGGACTCATCGTCATGAACCGCACGCGTTTCAGACCTTGCGCCGCCACGCTGATCTCGTAGTTCTCGGGAAGGCTCAGGTCAAATGACTTTCCGTTCGCTAACGAGATCTGATGCGGGACCAGCTTTTGGGCTGAAGCGGTTGAAATAGACAGTAATACAACTAAGAAGAATAGTTTTGGGGCTGGCATTCGGGAGAAAATAACATAACTCTGCGGCCCTCTGCGTATTCTCTGCGTTCTCTGCGTTTAGAAACTCATTTCAACGCAGAGGACGGAGAGAATACGCAGAGGACCGCAGAGAGACGCCCATCGGGAGCGAGCCTGCCCGGAGACGCCGCGCGCGTTGCCTGGAGGCCGCTCCCGACGGAGCGAAGAGAAACCGCATTATCGAAATAACACCCCAGTCGGCAAATTATTCCCGGTAATTTTCCCAGCGACGGATGTAGAATGCTGGCGACAAAAAGCGTGGGACATGGACGGCCTCATTAACAACCTGGGATTCGGACCTGAAGCACTAGAGCACCTCGATGCGCTATTTGGTTACGCCATGGCTTTAACGCGCGACCTGACCGAGGCTGAAGACCTGGTGCAGGAGACTTATTTGCGCGCCGGAAGCGCATCGTATCGTTCGGACGTCAATAGCAACCTGAAGGCATGGTTGTTCGTGATTATGCGCAACGCGTGGCTCAACCAGATGAGACATCGAAACAATGGACCACGCTTTGTTGACCTGGAGACTGGTGAGCAGTCAATCGACGAATTGCAGGAGAACCCGCACGTCGTCTATTTGAGGAAGTTGGAACGCGAGCAGGTGCGAGAAGCGATTGAGAGTTTGCCTGATGCTTACCGCGAAATAGTTGTGTTGCGTGACATCGAAGGGTTTACTTACCAGGAGATCGCGACGGTGTTGCATTGTCCGGCGGGCACCGTGATGTCGCGACTCGGGCGGGCGCGTGGCAAGCTTCGCACATTACTTTCCGGCTGGCGCACGAGGGCGCGTATCAGGGCGGTTTGAGGAGTAGCGTTGAGAAGTTGTGAAGATATACGTGGGCGCTTGACGTTGTATCTCGATAGCGAGTTACAGGGAGACGAACGTGTAACGATTGAAGCGCATTTGAATGAGTGTGAATCGTGTGCTGCGATCTTCGCGAGGGAGCTTAACTTTCTCAACACGATCCGCGAGGGTGGACCACTTTATGTCGCGCGACCGGAGTTGCGCAGTCGGGTGGAACAGATCCTGAAAGGTGAGCCGGCTGCGCCGCGTCGCCCATCTCGTTTGACCTGGCTGGTGGCGATTGCCGCGGGGTTGCTCGTGCTGCTCGTGCCGGTCGTGGTCTGGCGTGTCGTCAGACAGCGTGAACCGGCGCCGGTTTCGCAAGTTTCAAGGTTTGCGTTGATGGCGGCTGACACTCACTTGCGACACACGCGCGGGCAGTTGCCGCTCGAGACGGAGTCGGATGATCCGCAGAAGATTTCGGGCTGGTTTGTGAATAAGGTCAACTTCAGCGTGAAGCTGCCGAATTATCAGGAGTCATCGGGGCAGGAGAAGCTTTACACCCTGGAGGGCGCGCGCCTCGTCAGTTACCAGAACGACTATGCCGCGTATGTCGCGTATCGCATGAAGGATCGGCCGATAGGTTTGGTGATCACTTCCGATTCGTCGGCGAAACCGTCAGGCGGCGAAGAGATCGCTTCGAAGGGTTTGAAGTTTCACTTCAACTCGATCGACGGACTGAAGGTGATCACGTGGTCCGATCGTGGGTTGACTTACGCACTCGTTTCAGATCTCGATGAACGCGGCCAACAGTCCTGCATCGTCTGCCACACCGGCACAAAAGATCGGAACTTCATCGAACCCCTCAACCGACATTAAGAATTTAGCCACAAAAAGGCACATAAGGCTCATAAAGAAAAAGCGAGCTCATTCAAACTACTCTCAATGAGGAATACTCTTTATGTGTCTTTTGTGCCTTTTTGTGGCTAACTATTTCTTGAATACATCTTGATGATGCGTTCGATGGCGGCGCGACACACTTTACAGAAGTGGTCCGTGCGCGAAAACATGATGCAGTCAACTTCCGGACGGTAGTAACCGCGCGCTTCGTACAGCGCACCTTCAAACGCGCCTACGTGTCCGTAGTATTTCTCCGCGGCGAACATCTTCTGCTCGTGCGCGAGCTCCTCACGAAACAGCGCCTCCATCTCCTCTTCCGGTCGCTTCTCCTTGCGCAACTGCATGCGCCGACGCTGGATCTCGCGCGAGTAATTCTCGAATTCTTCCTTGTTCCACGGCGTCGGTATCGGCGTCACGTTCGCAAACGGCGAAGCGAGGTTGCGCCACTTCAAAGTGCTGATGTCAAGCAGCGCTGTGACATTCGGTTCCCACGGCTCAACTCGATCCGCAGCGGGGGTGTAAGCGACCGATGAGGTGTAGTACTCGTCACCGAGTCCGGCAAAGTGATGGCCAAACTCGTGGACAAACACGTAATTCGCAAACGCATTATCGGCAGCCACGGTGCTGTAAAGATTGAAGATGCCGCCGCCGCCGTAAGTACGACCGTTAACGATCACTTCGATGAATTCATACGGTGCGAACTGCGCCGTTCGCCGCAACGCACGATTATCGAAGCTCAAGACGTAACGCTCGGATCCAAAAGCATCGTAGGTCGCGCCTAAAGGCGAGTCGCGATAAATCCCGGTTGAAGGTCTCGAGATCCCTGACTCGGCAGCCGGCGGACACAGCGCCCACACGTTGAAGCTCCTGCGGTTCTCCTTGAAGGGCGACGTCGCGAAGAGCACCTCAGTAAGTCGCCGCGCGTCAGCTTCACACTTCTTCGCTTCAGCAGCCGTGTACCCGTCGCCGAGAATCAGGAAGTCGACGCGATCTTCCGGCTCGCCTGTTTTCTGAATCGTGATCAAAGGCGCGGGCGCCACTGGCTTCGAGCGATCGATAAACTGATCTGCCGGATCGATGGACGTGGTCCAAACGTCCTGAAAGACGTTCTTCTCGTCGCGTTTCTTCAACACGATGCTCACGGGCGCCGTTGGGGCAGGGAAGCGCAGCGACTCCTGAAACGTGCGCTTGACGGTCTTCGCCTCATCCGTTGTTTCCCACTCGCCGTAGATCGAAGCGAAGCCGCGCGAGTACAGAACCTGCTTCGTCTTCGCGTCGCGAACTTCAAAGAAATACTTGCCGAGGTTTGACGAATCGATCGCCTGCGACGGGTTTCCGGGCCATGGAAGCGGCTCGATCACGATGCGATCGACGCTGAAAACTTCCTGCGACGCATCGCCCGTGTGATAGTAATCCAGCCGCATCGTCGGCGTAGCCGCGACGCCGGTAGCGGCAAATAATAAGAGGCCTGATAGGGCCAGCAGCCATTTGATCATAACGCGGATAATACAGACGAAAACAGGAGAATGTCATCCGTGCTAACTCGTTGTCGCATGCTATACTCAGGCAATTTATGGCTAGCGTCCTCGAGATCATCCCGCTCGGTGGTATCGGCGAGTTTGGAATGAATTGCATGGCTTTGCGGTACGGCGACGAGATGTTGATTCTCGACGCCGGGATGGGCTTTCCCGAGGAAACGGCCTACGGCGTGGATGTCTCGATTCCGAATTTTGGTTTTCTCGACGAGTACAAAGACTACATCACCGCCATCGTCCTCACGCACGGTCACGAAGATCATCTGGGTGCGTTGCCGTACCTTTTGAAGAAGTTCAACGTCCCGGTCTACTGCTCGCATTTCACTGCCGGCCTCGCGGAAAGCAAACTCGAAGAACACGAACTCCTCGATGACGTGCTGCTGCATCGCGTCGAGCCGCGCGACGTCGTTGAGATCGGCGTCTTTGAAGTTGAATTCATACGCGTGTCGCACTCGCTCGTTGACTGCTTCTCACTCGGCATCAAGACGCCGGTCGGCACAATCATTCACACCGGCGACTACAAAGTCGACGAGACACCGGTGATCGGCGAGCCGATCGATTTACGTTCCTTCAGGCGATACGGGCAGGATGGCGTTTTAGCCCTGCTCTCGGATTCGACGAATGCGACCGTGCCGGGTCGCACTCCGTCTGAACGCGCTGTTATCCCGGCTTTCGAGGAGATCTTTTCCGAAGCTAAGGGACGCATCATCGTGGCCGCGTTTGCCTCCTCGATCCATCGCTTGCAGATCGTGCTCGACGTGTCCCAGCAATTCAATCGTCACGTTTGCGTGCTCGGACGTTCGATGCAGAAGAACGTCGAGGTTGCAGAGCGACTCGGATATCTCGATGTACCCGACGGCCTGCTCGTTTCGCTCAACGAAGCGAAGCTGATGAGCGACGATGAGATCGTGTTTTTAGTGACCGGATCCCAAGGCGAGGCGCGCGCGGCACTCTCGCAGATGGCGACGCAGAGTTACAAAGGACTGATGGTCGACGAAGGCGACACCGTTGTGCTCTCGGCGCGTATCATTCCCGGCAACGAGCGTTTGATCTCGCGCATGATCGGGTTCATTTACAAGCGCGGCGCAAACATCATCGAAGAGAAACGACGGCTGGTCCATGTCAGCGGGCATGCGTCGCAGGAAGACATTCGCATCATGACCGAGGCGGTGCGACCGAAGTTTGTGGTTCCGATTCACGGCGAGTATCGCATGCTGTTTCGGCACAAGGAGTTTGTCAAAAACCATCTCGGCTACGCCGAGGAGAACATCATCCTGATCGAGAACGGCGATGTGCTCGAGCTCGATGGCGAGCGTGCGGCGGTGATCGACAAACGTGAGATCGGGCGCACCTTCATCGACGAGAGTGGATTCAAAGAGATCGACAGCGAGACTGTCCGTGAGCGCAAGCAGCTAGCCTACGAGGGTACGGTCATGGTTGTCGTCACGCTCGATGAAGAGACAGGCGAGCTTGACGGCGAACCGAAGATTGCTGCGCGTGGCGTGCGAGGGTTGAGTACGGCAAACGGTTTTGCTCGCGGGAACTATCTGCTTGAAGACGCCAAACGCATCGTCGTTGCGGCAGTCGCGGGCGCGTCGCGGCAAACGCTTTCCGATGAGTCGCTCTTGAAAGAACACGTGCGCGTCGAACTGAAGCGGTTTATTCAGAAACAGACCGGCGCCCGGCCGGTGATTACACCCGTGATCGTGCTCATCTAGGCGTGGGTTATTGGACCAACAAAGTCGTATTGATCACCGGCGCTTCTTCCGGAATCGGAAAGGGAGTCGCGCTGGAGATTGCGGCGCGCGATGCGCACCTTGGTCTACTCGCGCGGCGCGAGGAACTGCTCAACGAGATTGTTGATGAGGCGAAAGCGAAAGGCGTTAAGGCAGTTGCCGTCACCGCTGACGTGCGCGATGCTAAAGCAGTCAGGGAAGCCGCAGATCGTGTTCGTCACGAGCTTGGTCCGATCGACATTCTGATCGCGAACGCCGGCATCGGCACTTCCGACCATGCGCTGCGGTTAACACCTGAACATGCCGCTAACGTGATCGGCATCAACGTCCTTGGTGCGGTGAATAGTGTGTCCGCAGTGCTGCCGGAGATGGTCGAGCGCAAGCGAGGACGGCTCGTGGCAATTTCGAGTCTTGCGGCCTATCGCGGCCTGGCCAAGTCTGCCGCGTACTGCGCGAGCAAGGCGGCGCTATCGTCATACTTCGAGAGTCTGCGCATCGATCTGCGCGATACCGGCGTTGGCGTGACCATTATTCATCCGGGGTTCATCAAGACGGACCTGACTGCCGGACGCGAAGCGAAAATGCCGTACCTGATGGAACTCGAAGTCGGAGTTAGAAAAATCGTTTCAGCAATCGAACGGGAAAAGAAGTCTTACGCGTTTCCATGGCAGCTTGCGACCATCGTGCGCGCCGGCCTGATCATGCCCACGGCGATGTACGATTGGATCGCAGCACGAAATTCATTTCGAGAATAATAGATGACACTTCTTCAAGCTATCTTCCTCGGCCTGGTCCAGGGCCTGACAGAGTTCATTCCCGTTAGTTCAACAGCACATCTCGTTTTCGCGTCACGCCTGCTTAATCTGTACGCCGGCGCGGATAAGACGCTGCAAGCGGAACAGACCACCGCCACGATCGCCGTCGTTCAACTCGGAACGTTGCTCGCGGTCCTGATCTATTTCGCACGGGACATCGTCAACATTCTGAGCGCGTTCCTTGCCGATCACCTTCGGTTGATTCGCGGGCGCACCAAGCCGGGGCAGCCGAAGTTCTCGCACGACGCGTGGCTCGGATGGCTCGTCATCATCGGTTCACTGCCGGTCGGAACCATCGGGTTTATTTTGAAAAAGCAGATCGAGGGACCGTTCACGAAGAACCTCTGGGTGATTGCGACGATGATGATCGTTGTCGGTCTGGGGATGACGATTGCGGAGTTGATTGGAAGAAGAGTCAAGCACATGGATGAGCTCGGCGTCGGTGATGCGCTCGCGGTCGGATCGGCGCAGGTGTTGGCCCTGGTCCCGGGTTCGAGTCGTTCCGGATCGACGATCATGGCTGGTTTATTTGCCGGGCAGACTCGCGAAACAGCGGCGCGCTTTTCGTTCCTGCTTTCGATTCCGGCGATTGCCGCGAGTGGCTTGCTCGAGTTGAAAGAGGCGGTCCATAAACTGCCGTCGGGCAGCTACGGTTCGCTCGCGGTGGCGACGATTGTCTCCGGCATCGTGGGTTACGCATCGATCTGGTTTTTGCTGCGCTACCTGCGCACACACTCGACGGGCGTATTCATCGTCTATCGCGTGATTGTCGGCGGCCTGATCCTGGCCGCATTATCGTTGGGCTACATGTCGGCAAGTATTTAGGCCGCAGATTTACGCGAATAAACGCGGATTAAAATGAATCCGTGTAAATCCGCGTAAAACTATGGCAAACTAGCTGAGCCCCACCTCTGAAGTACCAACACGGAAAAAGGGCGGTGAGAATGATGACTGAGTCCCAGCGACCGCGCAGCCCGCGAGTCCCTGTCGAATTTGCTTTGGACGTTGAAGGCACGGACGCATCGGGTAACGCTTTTCAGGCCCAGGCCAAGGCCACCAAGATCAGCCGCGGCGGCGCCACGCTACTGATCGACGTTGATATCGCAGTCGGCACGACGGTAAAGTTGGTGCCACCGTTCGGCGGCAAGCTTGACGCCGAAGTTAACGGCTCGTGGATCGACGACATTGACGGCAACCGGCGCATCGGTGTAAAGCTGCTGGACGCTAACGGTTGGTTTGCTGAATAGCGCCACAAAGAAGCACAGATTGATTAGCCACAAAAAGGCACACAATCAAATTAAGACGGTTGCTGAATTTGTTTTTTGTGACTTTTGTGCCTTTTTGTGGCTAAATGACAGTTGAATGAAAGCCAAACGCTGGATCGTGCGAGAGCATGATGCCGAAAGAGCCACCTCACTGGCGCGCGTTCTGGGTGTCTCACCAATCCTGGCTGCACTGCTGATAAACCGCGGCTACGTTGACGAACAGGCGGCGCGCGTTTTCCTATCTCCAACTTACGATCAACTGCACGAGCCTTATGTCATGCTCGGCATGAGAGAGGCCGTCGCGCGTCTGAAACACGCAGTCGAATCGCGTGAGCCCGTTTTGATCTACGGCGACTACGATGTTGATGGAACGACCGGCACCGCCGTGCTCCTGCGCGCGCTCAAACTGCTTGGCGCAAACACAGGCTTCCACATCCCGCATCGCTTCACGGAAGGTTACGGCATTCAACAAGCCGCACTGGAGAAAGCAGTCGCTGACGGATACAAACTCGTGGTCAGCATCGATTGCGGGATTCGCGCGCACGAACCGCTCTGCTGGGCGCGCGACAACGGTCTCGACGTCATCATCACCGATCACCACCTGCCCGACGAAAAAGAGGGCGCGCCGCCTGCGTTTGCGGTGCTCAATCCGAACCAGGCCGGCTGTGCGTATCCTGACAAGAACCTCGCTGGCGTCGGCGTTGCCTTCAAGCTCGTGCATGCACTGTTTCGCGAATACGGGCGCGAGGCGCAAGTTCCGGCGTTCATGAAGGTTGTCGCAATCGGTACGGTCGCCGACGTTGCGAAACTCACCGGCGAGAACCGCACCATCGTTTCCATCGGT
>DATDFT010000291.1:0-6691 GCA_036522475.1 Pyrinomonadaceae bacterium
GCTCTCGAAGACAATCCGCACACGCACAAACTGCTTGCGATAGAGCTCGCGGACGCTGGTTACAAACAAGAAGCAGACGCGGAATTTCGTTTGGCGGAACAGGGAGGCGAGCCGCAGATAAACGCAGATGAACGCAAATAATAGAAAATTCTGCGTTCATCTGCGTTTATTGGCTTATTTAGTCTGCGCCGATCATCGCGCCGACGCCCGACTTTTGTTCCTCGGCCATCTGAGCGGGCGTCTTTTGAGGATCGCGCCAGTTGTCGAGAATGCCGACTTGATGCACGCACTGTAACGTGCACGTAGGTGCACACCACTTCTCGGTCTTGTACTCACGATCGAAGTCGTCCATCGTGTACTGGTCCAACGGAATGCCGGGATAACCTCGCTGCTGCGAGCACCAGTGTACGAGTCCCTCTTCACAGATGTAGAGGTAACGAGCGCCGGCACGACATCGCCAGTTGTAAGGCTTGCCTTCAGCGATGCTGTCCTGAAACCAGTTCAGCCGAGCGTGGTCCTTGTTTCCGAGTTTCTTGACTTGTTGGAAAATATCTTTTTCTTTTACCGACAACGGCTTCAACGTGCCATCGACGTCGTGAATCACGCCGACAGTGGTCGAGAACCCGAGTTCGACTGCGCGGCGCGCTACAACCAGAGCGTCATCCGGATTCTTGATTCCCCCGCCAATAACTGAATTAATGTTGACGTGAAAATCCGCGAACTCGGATAAGTAGCGCAGCTTCTTGTCCAGCACGCGCAAACTCTTGCGCGAGACTTCATCCGGCTCGACATTATCGATGCTGATCTGCAAATACTCGAGCCCCGCTTTGTTGAGACGCTTGATACGTTCGGGAGTGAAGTAGTAACCATTGGAAATCAGGCCGGCAATCATTCCACGCACGCGTATGTGTTGAATGATCTGATCGAGCTCTGGATGCATCATCGGCTCGCCACCCGAGATGGTTACAATCGACGTCCCCAGATCGGCGAGCTTGTCGAGACGGCTCTTGACGACTGCGAGATCGATGGGCTTCGAAGTGTGGTCGTATTCGTTGCAATAACCACAGGCCAGATTGCAACGACGCATCGGAATGAGATGGGCCAGGACCGGATGGTGAGATGACAACAGCGCGCGACTGATAAAACTGGCTTCACGCAGCTTCAGTTTTAGAAATTTAGTCTTCCGCATTTTGACGCGAAGAATATGCGACCAGGGCAGTCCAATGCAACCGCACAAAAAAGCAGCCACAGATTACACAGATAAAATCCGCAATTACCTGTGTCGATCTGTGGCTAAACTCTGTCAGGCTCTTGTTTAGCTCTTGACGATCTTCACACTCGAGTCGAGTTTAATATCAAACTCGCTCGGATCGATTTTCTGGTTCTTTTCCAAAGCCGTCAAACGCATTGTCGTTGAATCATCATTCTTTTCAACGATCTTGGTCTGGACCGGCATGCCGGCGGAGTCAATCCAAACTTCGGCATACTTATAACCAGCATTTCCCTTCGGAACGAGCGTCAGGTGGATCGTGCTCACTCCACCCCACAAAGTCTCTTCACGAACATCCTTCACCGGCTGGAAACGCGCTTCAAGTTGCTGCCGCGACATGTTCATCATGTCGAGAAGCCCGGACGCCTTGCTGTCCTTGCCGCCCATCTTTCGCGCATCACCCGTGTAAGCAACTCTCAATGCTGGACGGAAAATCGTGTACTTGTTGTTGTTAACGGCCATCACTTCGCGGCGCGGACTGCTCCAGTCGATTCTGACTGACGCTTGCTTTCCGCCGCCCGGCAGGTAAATCACCACACCGTTGTATTTGTCTTCCACGCCGAGTTGCGAGTTGTACTTCACCATGCTCACACCCGCGCGCAAAGACTTCAAACTCTGCCGATTCTTTTCCAATCGACTCAAAACGGAACTCACCAGGCCTGCTCCCTGACCTTTCGTTGTGGTCGGGCTCACAATAACGAGAGTCGATAATATGAAAGCTAAACTCAGGCCCGAGGAAATCAATCTCTTCATAAATACTCCTTACTAGTTTCTCCTTTCGCGGCGGTCACGCAAAAAACCTCGCAATTATAGGGAAGAACTATCGTATGTCAACCTCGAAACTGCGAATCTTCCCGGAAGGGTCAAGCACCTTTCGTACCGCGAGTACCTCCACGTCTGTTCGCCCCGTCAGTGCCTTGATTTGTTGCTCAATGCGGCCCTTATCTTCTTCGTTGCCAACAACTTCAGGCGCCAACACCAGGGTTGCGGCAACTGGGCTTTGATGCCCGGTTCTTTGGGCCCGTTCGCCACTCGAAAACCAGCTTTTCGGTGTCAAAAAAATGAAGATCAAAATGACCACACATAGAAGATCCCATTGCCAGGTATTGCGCGGGTAATTCCAGAAAAAAATCTTCTTAAGTGTAGTGAAAAAGCCTCGCACGATCTCAAGCTTGCAAGTAAACAGCCACGGGAACCGCGGCTGGAGGGTCGATTGATTTTAGCATAATTTCAGCCGCGAATTGACATAAGACTCATAGGCCTTGATGACCTATAAGCGCACCGAAGGCGCTTGTTCAACAATGTGCCCATCGCGCATCTGCACGATGCGTTTGCACATCGCCGCAGCCTCGGGATTGTGAGTGATCATGATGATGGTCTGATTGAAGCGGTAGTTCAACTCCTGGAACATGTTAAGTACCAGGGCTGAGTTCTCGGAGTCGAGATTTCCGGTGGGCTCGTCAGCCAGAACAATCGCCGGACGCGTCACCACTGCACGCGCCAACGCAACGCGTTGCTGCTCGCCGCCGGATAATTCGAGTGGTTTGTGATGAAGTTTATTTTCCAGTCCCAGCAAACGCAGCACGTCCCGGCGCAGTTGCGGATCGCCGCCGCCGTTGCCGTGAATTCGCTCCGCTAGTCGGAGATTTCCTTCAGCCGTGAGCGTTGGGAAAAGGTTGAATCTTTGAAAGACAAATCCGATTTTCTTGCGCCGTATCGCAGTGCGTTTTGCGTCCGACGCGGCGGTGATATCGTCGCCGTCGATCACGATGCGGCCGGAGGTTGGTGTCAAAAGTCCACCCAGCAAGTGAAGCATCGTTGACTTGCCGCAACCCGACGGTCCCATGATCGCTACAAACTCGCCTTCCTGCACCTCGAGGGAAACACCGCGCAACGCCGGCACATCGACCTTCCCGATGCGATAAACCTTTACCAGATCTTCGGCTTTTAAAATGGTTCTCATCGATTACTGGTTCGCGGACACCTTCTTATACTGAACATCGAGATCCACTTCCGGCAACTGCCACTTGTTCTCCAGCACAAATGCTTTCGGCATGTACTCCCGGTTTAGTTCGACCGACGCTGAGTCCTGATAAGTAATGCTCAGCTTATATCGATCCAGTGGCCGCGTTATTTCAATGCGACTCGGCAGCGAAGCCGTGACGCCGTTGCCTATAACCTTTTCATTGTAATAAGAAACGTCTGTGATCAGGCGTTCTCTATCATCATAACTTTGCACGCGCGCGAGATGAATGCCGCCAACGCGATCGAGCCAGAAACGTCGCAACAACTTCGCGTCACCGCCGCTTTGCGAAAGCTCTTCGAGCAGATAATAAGAGCGCATCACGCGCGCATTTTTCTTGCCCGGACGAGTATCAGGTTCTTCCTGAAAGAACTCGCTCTGCACATAAAATAACGAGTTGTTCGGCTCGATCGGGCGAATCATAAACGCGTCAGTCAAATGCTGCGGACGCATGTTCGAAAGTGCGCTAACTGTTGCCTTCTCCATTTTCTGCTTGTCGTCTTTATCGCCGCTCGATCCGTTCGGCGGCAGCCGCGGATAGTCGGCGTTGTTAGTTCCCTTCAGGAAACGCCGGTACTTGGTGTCACCCTTCAAAACTGCAACGCTGAAGTGCTCACCGTCAGACGCCATCTGCGCGAGATCGACAAACGTAAACTGAATGACAAGATAGATCTTGCCCGGCCGCTGAAGCGTGATGTCACCATCGACGAGTCGATATTGATCTGCAATGCCGAACGACGCAAACGACGTATCTTCAAATTGAATGTCGATCTTGCCATGGATCGACTTAACCGTTGAAAGTCGATTGATCTCCTGGATCAGTTGATTCTTATCCGCAGCAACCACAGGTGTCAGCAACTGCGGCACCTGGATCTTTTTCTTCGCTCCAAACAGACCACACCCGCCATTGAACAACAGCACTGAGACAGTGAAGACTGATAGCAGTAAACGGGTGGGCACCATTCTGTAGGCGTTGAAATATTTGAGCATCAGCCTTAGGCGCCAATCATACGTCAAACGCCAAAGAATCGGGAAATTGTAGTGAGTTTCCGGCAAAGGCGCAAAGGTGCATCAATCAAGCTCGAGCGCAGGCTTTCCAAATCGTCCGCGCAAGCGGTTAATCGTGTTTATAATCCCCGGCCTGCTTAACAACTTCTGTTCCAGTCGATTCTTGCCGGGAAAGTCGACAAGCATGACGCCGAGGAGAATTGTGAGTAATCCCTGTCCGGGAACACCGGGCACTGAAAGCACGACTCCGAGCGCGATCAATAACCAGCCCGCGACGTTCTTGCCGATGACTTTCAAAACACGCACAGTTGCGTTTGAGCCAGTGACGCCTTTTGATTGTTGCTTCTTGAAGTGATCCCTCGGCAGTTTGACCAGAATGACCGAGACGATGCCGAGGTTGATGAGAAAAGTGCCAACAAAAATCAGAACTGCGATCAGTACGCTGCGCCAGGTAAGGCCTGAGAAAAAGTCCGCTAACCATTCAAACATTATTGATGCAATTCACCACGCGACTTCAGAATCGATTCGAGAAGTTCCTGCACTATCTGTTCCGCAACACCGTCCAGATTGAATCCCGGATGTTCCGCAACTTCCCAGAACTCATCGAGTCCGCGCGCGCCGGCGCGTTCGAGCGCGAGCACCTCGATCAATAAATCCAGCACGTCGGCAGCTTTCACGAGTCGTGCTTCGAGACTCTGGCGCTGTTCGTAGTCGGCGTAGAGCGTTGCGTAAGAGTTCTCCGCATCAACTCCGCTGACGATGTCGTGGAAAGCGGCGGTCTCTGCTTGTTTTCTCCCTGCTGCTCCGAAATACAACGTCGCCGTGCGTGGCATGTCTCCAACTCGTACTTCGGCCCAATCATGCAACAGAGCGATGCGCAACACTCTCTCGACGTTTACGTTCACGCCCTGAGCGATGCAAGAATCGGCGAGCAACATGGCCGTCGCACTCACGCCGAACGAATGAGCAGCGACTGATTCAGTACCGTTGGGCAGACCGCGCAAGGTCCAACCCGTACGATCCAGGCGCTTCAATCGTTGCAGCTCGATGAGAGTTGAAAGCATGCTGAAGAAACGAATCTATGGCGCGCTAACAATAATTGTGCGGCGCTTCTCGCCGAGAGTGAGCGTCAACGGCTTGTCCAATTGAATCGGATGCGTTTCGCCATCGATGCTGATGACCAGATTCGCCGGCGCTCTTGTGAGTGCGCCAATCGGTGCATTGGGTGGCGTGCGAATCAGAAGATTTGAGGCCACGATGCGCCAGCTCGCAGCTTCACAGCGAATGCGAAGTCCGGGACTGTCTGTCTCAAACGACTCGTTCGGCGCGAGCGAATCGGCCTTGAATTGTCCTTCACCACAACGCACGCCCGCCGCGTCGTAAAAAGTAACCGAGCCGGAAACGAACGCGTAAGCAACGTTGCTCCTGTTTTTGAAGAGCATGCGGACATTCGTCACGGGCGTCTCAGGCGCACCGTTGAGCGCAGTGGTCCTGAGAGTCGCTTCGAGTGCCGGCGCGCCGGTCGCATCCATCGCCACCGCCGCCTCGGAAAGCGGCACCCGTTTCTCATTCAAATTTCCGGTAGTCTCCTGAGCGCTCACACACAACGCGCTGCATAAGAGCAGAAGGCCGCCTGCAAACATTTTCATAACGGAGTCTCCTCGCGAATCATCGCATAGATAAGCTGATCGATCGTTTGACCTTCTTTGGTAACGCTCATTCTCATCCGTCCTTCAAATGCATACCCTGCTTTTTCCAGCACGCGCGCCGAAGCGGGATTCCAGTCAAATACATGAGCAAACACGCGACACAGATCGTGGTTTGCAAACGCATGGTTCGTCACCACGATCAACGCTTCCGTCGCGATCCCGCGACCCCAGAACTCTTCGCCGAGCCAGTATCCGATCTCCGCTGAACGTCGATCGACGTCGTGCTGCAACGTGTAGCCTATACCACCAACTGCCTCACCGGCTACATCGATCGCAAAATTCGTTTCGGGTTCAAAGCCGACAACCATATCGAGCCAGTTTCGTGCATCGCGATCGGTGTAAGGATAAGGGAAACGATCGCGCAGGTTGATCGACACTTTGCGGTTGTTTCCATAGCGCACGATCGATTCGCGATCGCGCCACTCCCAACTACGCACCGTACATGACTTGAGCTCAAATCTCATGCAAGCCTTGGCAATACGGCAGCGCCGCGCGGCAGAATGAAACCACTACTCGCTCCCGCCTGGTCCAACGCCGCCGCGAGGGTATGCGCCGGAATCATGCGCATCCGTTTTACCTCATCGTCCGCAAGTTCTGAAACCAAATAAACTCGATAACGTTCGGCTTTGGTCAAAAGTGCCCACGCAGTCTGCCCGTTAACTTCATAACCGTTGACGAGAC
>DATDFT010000292.1:0-2440 GCA_036522475.1 Pyrinomonadaceae bacterium
TTCCGTCCGCGATTCGGGTTGAAAGCGAAGTCCGCCTCCTCAGTGATCTACGACTACTACAATCCCGACTCCCGCACGGTCATCGCACCCTCCGTCTTCAAGGTGAGATAAGTCTCACAAGTGCGAACTGTACTTGGAGGAGGTCAGGTGGTACTGACCTCCTCCAAGCTGGGTTAAAGTTCTGGGGTGTTGAACGTGTCGCCCTGGCGGATGTCGCCGGTGTCGTAACCCTTCTTAAACCAGCGCAAACGCTGCGCTGACGTACCATGCGTAAACGAGTCAGGCACGACATAACCGGCCGTCCTGCGCTGAATCTGATCATCTCCAACCGCACTCGCCGCACGTAACGCTTCTTCAATATCACCTGCCTCCAGCAGCCCCTCATTCTGCACGTGCCGCGCAAACACACCCGCAAAAAAGTCAGCCTGCAACTCCAGCCGCACCGACAACTGGTTCGCCTGGGTCTCGCTTACGCGCCCCTGCATCGCATCCACCCGCTCCGAAATCCCCAACAGCTTCTGCACGTGATGACCAACCTCATGCGCGACCACATACGCCTGCGCGAAATCTCCCGGCGCCTGAAACTCGCGTCGCAGTTGTTCATAGAACGCGAGATCGATGTACACCTTCTCATCGCCCGGACAATAGAATGGTCCAACTGCCGCGCCCGCCATCCCGCAAGCAGATTGCACCCGATCAGTGAACAACACGAGCGTCGGGTCGCGATACTGCCGGCCATTCTCGCGAAACACCTCCGTCCAAACATCCTCTGACTTCGCGAGCACTACCGCCACGAATTGTTTGAGCTCGTCTTCTTGCGCGGTCTGCGGTCGTGAGGTTTGCACCTGCGCTGGAGGACTGTCCGTCGGCTGTTGCAGCAGTTGTCGTGGATCGACACCGAAGATGAGCGCGAGGACCAGGAGCAACAGCGATCCCAAACCACCGCCGACTGCGACTCTGCCACCGGAAAATCCGCGCCGATCTTCAATGTTCGTGCTCTGACGTTGGCCTCTCCAAAGCATACTGTTTGTACCTCCGAGTGGTGGCAGTATCGCTGAGAGGTGCGTCCGGCTTTGTGTCGTTAGCGTAAATTTTTAGTCACGCATGAGTTTTTCGATTCTTGCAAATCGCGCCAGCATGTTCTCGTAAATACGATCGGTCTTCTCGTGCAGGTGGGCCACTTCCATCTCGGCTTTGATGTTCACTTCATACTCGATGTCCGAACGCACCCGATCTTTTTCCGCCTGGCGATTCTGACTCACGAGCACAAAGCACGATAGAAAAATTGCTTCCAATGACACGATCATGGTGAGTAGCCCAAACGGGTATTCATCGAACTTCGGAATGCCGAGCGGCAACGTGTTGAGCAGAATCCAAATCGTAAACCACGCGCCGTTGATGATCAGGAAAGGCATGCTGCCACTGAACCACGCGATCCAGTCGGCGATACGTTGCAGCGCGGTGGTGTGCTCTTCCATCTCTTCGTTGACATTGCGCGCGACGCGCGTGCGCAGCAGTTCGTCGGCCTTGCGCGTCATGGCGCTCATCGCAGCGAGCATGTGCAGCGCTGCGTCCGGTCGTTTCTGAAAGAGCAACAACAGATCGTCGCGGTCGAGCACGAGTAGTTCTGTTTCAGTGAGTGCCACGGCGGTTGCTGTTCGTGGTCCACTATCGAGTAACGAGAGTTCGCCGAAAAGATCTCCCTGTTCGGCCACAGTCAAGACGATCTTCTGTCCGGCCGTGTCTTTGATGAAAAGTTCGATTGAGCCCGAGCGAACTACGAACAAAGCGTCGCCCGGTTCACCAGCATGGAAAAGTGTTTCGGTAGCGTTGAGTTTAACTGCGTCGACGACGTCGGCGAGTGCCTGTTTGTCATCGCCGTGCAACAGTTCAAACATTTCAATCCCGGCCAATAAGCTGACGTCACATCCCATCGATTAGCTCCTCGAAAGTAGTGCGCTTAATGCCAGCGCCTGGGGTGTAGCTGGGTAGATGATAGGCCACGGCCGCGGCGTCTCAAAATTTTTAGTGTGATGTTTTTTAAATAGCTACCACTTCAAGACGTAGTACGCAGAAATTCTTAATTTAAGGAGAAGTAAGACAATGAAACGGTTCCTCAACATCAAAACCTTCGCGCTCGCGCTGATGCTTTTACTCGGAAACATGCCGGTGAGCGCCACTGAACGCCCATTTTCATGCACCGGAAAGGGAGTTGCGACCATCCTTCCCGGCGGCGGTGTGCCGTCGGCGGACGTCATCGGTACGGGCAATGCGACTCACATGGGCCTGTTTGCCAGCTCCGGCCGTGTCACTTTCAATCCCGATGCGAATGATCCGACCCTGGTCCATCCGAGCGGTCACGCTACGTTTACGGCCGCCGACGGCGACAAGCTCGAGACTGTCTTCAGCGCCGAAGATACTCGTATGGATCTCACCACTG
>DATDFT010000293.1:0-3324 GCA_036522475.1 Pyrinomonadaceae bacterium
GTCGTGTCAGCGTCGGTGATCGACAAGGCTAATGTTTTGCTTGAGCTCATAAAGATGGTGCGAAACTTTGCTCGCCCTTAATATGCGTAAGACAATTCCCTTCCTGCTCGCAACTCTTTTTTTTAACGCGTTCGTCGTGTGCGCTCAGGATGACGACGATGTCGTTCGCGTCAACACCGATCTCGTTGTGCTCAATGTCACCGTCACTGACAAAGGCGGACAGTATGTGAAGGCGTTGAAGAAATTAGACTTCAAGATCTACGAAGACGGAGTTGAAGTAACGCCTGACATGATCTCCAGCTTCTCGGTGCACGAGTCGCCGTATGCGGCGGTGGTCCTTTTGGACAGTTCGGGAAGCATGGAATCGCGTTTCGCGCTCGCGCGATCGGCAGCGATCAGGTTTCTCGATGGGCTGCGGCCCGAAGATGTCGCGGCGGTTTATCGCTTCGACTCGAAGGTCGAACGTGTGCAGGAATTCTCAGGGGGAAGAGATCTCGCGCCGATAGCATACGCGATTCATGCGAAGGGGATGACAACTCTCAATGACGCGATCGTTGAAGCGTCGAAGACACTCGCTGAACGGCCAGAGCAACGTAAAGCGATTGTCGTGCTCTCGGATGGGATGGATACCTTTAGTAAAGCTTCAAGTAGTAAAGCAGTCGAGAGCGCGCTCGCTGTTGGCGCGACTATCTACGCGGTCGATATGTCGAGTTTGGAGATCGCAGGTTCTGAAAGACAACAGAGCGCAGCATCGTTGCGAGGATTCGCGGAGAAGACTGGCGGGCGATTTGTCGCGACTCCCGGTGGACCAGCAATGCGCGATGCGTTCACTCAGATCGCAGAAGAGCTGGGGCATCAGTACACGATTGCGTATCGGCCCGTGAATAAGAAACATGATGGAAAGTGGCGCACGCTCGAGGTGAAGGTGGCGCGTGACGATCTCACAGTTCGCACGCGCAAAGGCTATCGTGCACCGAAAAAATAGACACGATTTACAAGGTTTCCGGATGGACAGGATTCATCTTGATCATCCTGAAAATCTTGTAAATCCTGTCTAAAGGTTTTATCGCGACGTTTTCGTCAGCGACTTCTCCTTGTGTCTTTCAAACGCTAACTCAATCAACGTCTCAAGCAATCTCTGAAACGGCAATCCCGACGCTTCCCACATCTTCGGATAACCTGAAACCTCAGTCAGTCCCGGCATCGTGTTCAACTCATTCACGATCAACTCGCCGCCATGACGCGGCAAGAAGAAATCGACACGCGCCAACCCCGCTCCATCAACCGACTGAAACGCTCTGATTGCCATCCGCTGAATCTTCGTTGTCATCGATTTCGACAATGGCGCAGGGACGACGAAGCTCACGCGCCCGGTGTTCGTATACTTCTCCGTGTAATCGAGAAAACGCGCCGCCTCATCGTAGACAACATACTCACCAGGGAGACTCGCCTGCGGCTCGTCGTTCCCAAGCACCGCGCACTCGATCTCGCGCGCGACCAGTTCTTCCTCGACGATGATCTTTCGATCGTATTCAGCAGCGAGGTCGATCGCATCGCTCAACGATTTCTTATCCGCCGCACGCGAAACGCCGACTGACGAACCAAGATTCGCTGGCTTAACAAAGCACGGCAGACCGATATCACTAACTACCTTACGTAAAACTTTAGCCGGATTGCTGCGCCACTGAGATCTCAGAAACCAGATGTACTTGCAGATCGGCAAACCAGCCTGGACAAACAACGACTTCATCGTCACCTTGTCCATGCCGCACGACGACGCCAGCACGCCGCAGCCGACATACGGCACATCAGCCATCTCAAGTAATCCTTGAAGAGTGCCGTCTTCACCGTAAGTGCCGTGTAGTGCCGGAAACACGACGTCGAGTTTTTCACCGTTCGCACTATCGCTGTCAAGAGTGATTAAACCTTTGCGTGAAGGATCGCCGAGCAACGCGACGTCGCCGGTTGCCGAATGCGTCTTCTCTGGAAGGAGCGGTTGAACAGCGGCAGGAAGAAGTTGTGCCGACTGCGCGGGACCGAGCCACTTCCCTTCTGTGGTAATGCCGATGGGTACTACTTCGAACTTCCTTCGATCGATCGTTTCGACAATGGCTTGCGCCGATCGGATCGAAACTTCGTGCTCGCCTGATCGTCCACCGAAGATCACGCCGACGCGCAGCTTCTTAGCCACTCTTTCTGGTCCACCTTTACAGAATTGTTTTGCCCAACGCCGAGAGAATCAGTTCCACACCAAGCTCCGCGGTCTTGTTGTTCACGTCCAACGCGGTATTGATCTCGACAAGCTCGAGCGAACGCATCCCGCCTGCTTCCGCGATCTTCTCCAATCCCAGGTGCGCTTCGCGATAGGTGAGTCCGCCGCGCACGAGCGTTCCCGAACCGGGAGCATCACCGGGATCGAGAGCGTCGATATCAAATGTGACTCCGTAACCTGCCGAACCGCGTGAAGCGATCGCAATCGCTTCGTCCATGCAGGCGCTCATGCCGCGTTCATCGATTTCTCGCATCGTGAAGAAACGCATGCCGAGTTTTTTGATCAGCTCGCGTTCACCGGGATCGATATCACGCGCGCCGACGTGAGCGCACAAGCGCGGATCGAGCTTCGGCGCGAAACCGCCGACGTTCGTGAGTTCAGGTGCGCCATATCCGAGCAGCGCGGCCAACGGCATCCCGTGAATGTTGCCGCTAAGAGTGGTTTCGGGTGTGTTTATGTCAGCGTGCGCGTCGAACCAGATCAACCCGACTGTCTGGTCCTGTTTCTTGAAGTGGGACACGACGCCTGCAAACGAGCCGATTGCGATTGAATGATCACCGCCGAGTATTAAAGGAAATTCACCTCCTTCGAGAATTGCTTTGACTTCGGTGGCCAACTGTTCGCAAGCGTTGCTGATCTCGCGAAGGTACTTAAGCTTGTCGTCCGTTTCCGGGAACGACTGCGGGCGTTCGAGACGCATGTCACCGAGGTCGTGAACTGTATATCCGAGTCTCGAAATGCGTTGCGCGATACGCGCCACGCGCAGCGCTGCTGGTCCAATATCGACTCCGGCCATGCTCGCGCCGTAGCCAAGCGGCACGCCGAGGATGCTCACGGATTTTTGGGCTACCGTAGTCATAAAACCTTAGACAGGATTTTCAGAATGATCAAGATGAATCCTGTCCATCATGAGAATCTTATAAATCCTGTCCATAAAATTCTCCCGCACTTAGCTCCCGAGATTGAAATTAAAGCCACCGCCGCTCCCACCCTGACTCGGGAAGAACGGTTTGAGCAGGCCTGCGAGTGCGGCGAGGTTTCTCGTCTGAATC
>DATDFT010000294.1:0-8904 GCA_036522475.1 Pyrinomonadaceae bacterium
GCGGAGCTGGCTTCGGTGGGCGAGTTCTATCACAACTGGATTGTTAACGCTGTTGTCGATCTCGTGTTCAGACGACTTAGCGAGACACGTGAACGATCGCGGTATCGTTGGGATGCGTTGCTGAATCCGGAACCGGCGCAACAGGCGTACGCAGTTGCTTCAGCGAGTGAACAACAATCACGAACCGTCACGCCTACGCCAGCTGCGAAGAAGGCAACTACGACCAAGCGAAAGAAATCATAGCCAGGATAAACAAAATGAACACGATTAGCAGGATGTGATCTTGTTAATCCTGAAAATCTTGTAAATCCTGACTAAGGCTTTGATCGCGCGAACAGCATCCTCGTTCCGGCGAGGGTCAGCAGCCAGATTATCAATGCTGACGAAGCGAGCGACCAACCCAAACTTCCCGCAACCGGATCGACAAAACCACCAATCAGCGCCAGCAACACGCTCGCATTCGTCACTCGCAACGCGAGACGACGAATGCGAGTGACGCTTTGGAGCCAGTTGATCCGTCGCAGTTCGGTCGCGAGATAATCGTCATCGTTATTCAACTGCATGTAGTAGTCGCTCTCGCCGCGAGCGAAACGCGCGAGCGCCTGCTCTGAGCTGACACGCGCCGCTTCCTGGTAGTGATGAATAACGTGGGCCAACTTCCCTTCGCGTAACGCGATGTCCGCGAGACCTACGCGCGCCTTGAAGTTGCCACTGTCGACCTCGACAACTTTCTGCAACGCGCGGCGTGCGTGCGTCGCATCTCCACACTCGAGAAAGCTCTCGCCAATCAGCGGCAACAAAACGATGTCGTTCTTCGCGCGCATACTCGCGAGTCGCAGCGCGGCTCGCGCTCTCGATAACAGACGCGCATCAGCCTGCGCACTCGCTTGCGAACGGAGCAGACGCGCAAAGTCGTAGATCAACCACGCGCCGTGTGGCCGAACGTTCAACGCGCGCCGGAAAGCCTCGCCTGCTTCGCGCAAACGACCGGAGACGCGCAGCTCGTTGCCGAGACGGCGCAGCAGCAGCGCTCTTTCGAGCTCTTCGCGGGTCGGCGGAGTATCCGGAACAGCGGGATGTCGCGTTAGTTTTCGTCCGAGTTTGAAATCCGGTCTGGTGACGTCGAGGAGATCCGAAGGGGCAAGCTGCGAGAGCTGCGTCTTGCGATTGAGAAATCGCGGATCGTTTAGATAGTCGCGCAAGTCACGACTGCGATTGTCGAGCTTGCATTCGTGAATCAGGGGAAACAACTCGCGCACCAGCTTGCGATAGTCGCGCCCGCCGGAAACGATGACAAACTCTTTACCTTTGCCCGTGATCTGTGTGCGATAGCGATAACGCACGCGCCCGCCGCGTCGTAACGTGCGAACGGCCTGGGTTTCCACGGTCTCAAAGTCGTCGATAGCGAGTTGCTTACGATAACCGAACAACAGATGCAGCAACGACGCGAGCGGGCCTTGGCGCCTGAGCGAAGCGCCGTCGAAGGTGATTCGATCACTGAGAGCGATCACAGGGACGATCAACCAGGCAGCGCCGATGAGTATCAGCGCGAGTGCGTCCTGATGGGCGCGCAGTGACAGAGCGGCGACGAAAGTAATCACACTTGCAAACGCGATGTATGGACCAGGCGAATTGCGAACACTCGCGATCGTCGATCGCTTCTGCGCACGCTCCCGTTCTTCTTGAACCTCGGAGAGGACCGGCAGGCTGTTGAACTCTTTGGTTTCGCTCATTTTCCTGATTGCTCGTTCGGACAATCGACCGGCATTTCGAGTGAGAAAGTGCCTCGCGATCTGCCGGGCTCAGTGTAACGCAAGTCTGCGATTTGAACGAGAGTGCGTGTGACGCAATCGGGATCCGCGAGTTGCAGCACTGGAAAACGTGCAAAACCGAGGAACACTCGTACCGGTTTTTGTTGTGCAACAGAATCCAGGGCGGCTTTTAGTGCACCGGTTGGTTTCGCGTAACGAACAGCGTCGCTCGTGCCTGAGCCGTCCAGCACGCCGATGTCAAAGCGATAGGTGGCGCGATCAGTTTCGAAGACGTAGTCCCAGCGAAATGGATTTGCGAGCCTCGGCATCGCAGCGACTCTGCCCACCACTTCACCATTCGTACTCGCCAGTTGCATCGCGTGTTCACCGCCGCGTTCCAACGCTCGGCCATGTGCAAAAGCGAGGAAAATCCAGTAACAGAGCACAACTGCGAACGCTGCGAGAGCAATTCTTCCGCCCCATCGCTCGCCCGCTTTTCTGAGAAAAAGCATTAGCAATGCCGTCAACGCTACGATCCATAAGATCGCAATCAGCCGCGGGTTGGGCAGCATATCAGTGCGCGGACTCGCAACGATGAGAAACGTAAGCACTAAGGCGATTCCAGCCCAGGTGAACTTCAGAAATCTCGTTCGCGCAGTTAATAAAAACGACGCGCCACCGAGAATCAGCCACAAATATGGATCGACGACGAAGACAAGATCGCCGTAAGACCACTTCTGACTCCATGGCAGCAGAAAGCGAATGCCATAGTTGTTTGTCCAGTCGAGTAACGGATGCGTGGCGCTGACGATGAACGAGGCCAGCAGCAAACCTCTGAGTTTTGTGACTGGTAGTCGATTACGGAAACGTGACCAGAGTCGATCGACGAAGTAGAAAATCAACGGCAGCAGGATCGCGAGAGCAATGACGCCGACGATTGAGTGAGTGATGCCGCGATGATGTTGCAGGAAGTCCCAGCGGTCACCGAACGCGAGAACGACGATGTCAGAGTCGGGAGCATTCGCCGCGAGTATGCAAAGCGCGGCTGCTCCGGGAGACAGTTTTTCCAGCCCCGCCTTAGCCGCAGTCAATCCGACGAGTGAATGGGTAAGATTGTCCAATCAGATCAACCGGCTAAAACTGGGGGCGTCTCTGGTGGAAGTTGTGCGTATCGATCCGGATCGAGTTTCTGCAACTCGTCTGCTGCTTCGCGTGCCGCAGCAGAGGTGGGAACCGGTTGATTGTCCGCCCCTTTCGCCTTGCGCGATGCGTCGACCATATTAAACAGAAGGTCGGATGCTTCTTTCTTCTTGCCTTGCTTCACGTAGACCTTCGCGAGCCGGAGATTGGCTGTTTCGGAGCTTACTGTGGGACTGTTCAGTTTCACGAGCTCGGTATAGAGCTTAGCGGCTTCATCGAGTTGGCCATCGCTCTCTTTTGCCTGCGCCAATGCAAACTTGGAAAGTGCGGCGACTTCGGCGATGTTGCTGTTCGAGAGTTCGGTGAGCTCGGTCAAACCTTTTTGACGATCGAGAACCAGCCGGTTCGAGGCGATAAAGTAGCGCGACTCAGTTCGGTAAGGATCGCCGTACTTGGCGGCCACTTTCTCAAACGCGGCGATTGCCTGCTGGGCTCGTTCCACTTCGCTGGGAAACGTGAGTTCGTTGTTACCGGCGACGGGCGTCGTCATAACCGGTGCTTTGGCGATATTTATGGCATAACCGAGCGCCTGGCGGGCCTCGTCACTCTTGCGGTTACTCCATTTAACGAACACGACAACCAGTATTCCCGCAAGGATAAGACCTCCGAGAGCGTACAGAATCGTGCGTCCCTTGCCTTCGAGGGCATCGCCGAGACGGTCAAAGAAGCTCATGGTCGTGTCGCGGAACCGGTCATGCTGAAGCTCGCGCGCACGCTTTTTCTTGTACTTTGCCACTTCGTTTCCTCTTGCAAGCCTACATAGTCGGCTGCGTTCTGTTGGGTGTATGATTAGCGAAAACCGTCACTCTAATGGGGCGCGCAAAACCTTGTCAAGAACCCGTATCCACAGATTACCCAAGATTGATTTATAGGAATCTGTGTAATCTGTGGATACAGGGCTACAACACTCCCTGTTAGTCGTGAACGCATCTAAGACACGTATGGAATTTTTTCTGGAATCTTGGGAACAAATGATAAGGCAGGAGTGTCTAAGGGCCAGCCTGTCCGGGAATGGGCAAAATTTGTTAACTGCTCTGATTCCCGCCCCAGGGGGTGATCAGTGAGCTACGGAGAGCCAATAGCCCTCCGCGGGCAAGTGGAACTAGAGCAGGTTGCTCCGGCAGCCATAGCGGATCTACGGCCCCAGGCTGACATCCAGTTCATTGAAAGATTGAAGCGTGGCGATGCAGCCGCTTTCGAAACCCTCGTCAACGAACGTTCCGGCGAAATCTTTGGGTTGCTTTACCGATTGACTGAAAACGCGGAGGAAGCTCGTGACCTGACCCAGGAAACGTTTCTGCGTGCGTTCCAGAGCATCATTCACTTTAGAGGCGAATCAGACCTGCGCACGTGGATCTACCGCATCGCGATCAATCAGGCACGGAATCGATGGCGCTGGTGGCGTCGCAGACGACGTGAAGTGACAGTCTCGATTGACGCGCCGGAGATAGGCGGGGGGCGCCTTGGATTGGTCGCAACACTCAAAGCCAACACGGTCAGAGACCCGGAACAGGATGCGTTGCTTAGTGAACGAGAACGGGCGCTGAAAAAAGCTTTGAGCAGTTTGAAACAAGTGTATCGAGAAACGGTGATCCTGAGAGACATTGAAGGTTTTGCGTATGAGGAGATCGCGTCCACGCTCGAGATCAGCGTGGGAACTGTGAAGTCACGACTGGCGCGTGGTCGCCAGGAACTCCGGCGCAAGCTGGAAGGATCTTTGTAATTGAAAGTCGGATGGCTGATCCGCCCCGGCTCACGAAACTCGGTGCCAAATGGGTCGAAGTGAGAAAACGGCGGGCTCAAGGCTTCCGTATTGGCATGATGAGGGCGTATTGAAAACGTGGCCAGCAACACCCGTTAAGCATCGCTCACCTCACGCCTGAGGAGTTGCCCAGACTTGTCGGAGTGCTTCTTTAACCAAAGGGAGCAGCCGGGGTCGATCAGCCATCCGCATCAAGGCAATTGAAATGTCTTTTATGACTTGTGAAGAAACCAGACAGTCGCTTTCGCTATACGTAGACGATTGCGTGTCCCTGCCGGCTCGCGTAGCGATCGATGAACATCTCGATCGCTGTCCAGTGTGTCGCGCGGAGGTTGCTGAGCTGCGTTCATTGACGCGCAGCCTGAAGATGATGACACGGCCAACTCTGCCCGCAGGTCTGGCTGAGACGATCACTGACCTGCTGACGATTGAAGCTGCGGCTCGTCAGGCTCCGAAACTGCCGTTGAGCCGTCGTGTTGCACGTTTCCTCGAACCGCGTCTCATGCCTTACACGGTTGGTTCATTCGCGTCGGTTATTCTGTTCTTCTTGATGTTCACAGCGCTGCGTCCGCATTTCGTTGCGTTGCGTGAAGCGGCGCTCAACAACAATGGCGGTGGCTTATACATGGTCCGGACGGTTCCTGTGCCCGGATATGATCTGTATCAGCCGATAAGTCCGCAGGATTTTGCCGCAAGCCGCGCACCTTATGCCGAGGAGTCACCGAGTTTGAATCCAGGCGGTGCACTCGCTGCTTTGACTAAAGCTTATTCCCGTCCGAATACGAGCTATCGTTCCGACGGTAGCGCCGACGACATGATCGTCGTTGCTACAGTTTTCAGTAACGGCGCCGCATCGCTGTCCGACGTGGTCCAACCCCCTCGCGATCGTCGCATGTTGGATGAGTTTGAGTCCGCCTTACGTCAGGATGCTCCTTTTGTGCCTGCCTCCTACGACCGCCGCCCTGACACGATGCGCGTCGTGTTCACGCTCGGGACGAAGGTTGAAGTCGACGGTCAAAACTTCTGATCCGCGCTAACAATTCTCATTGACATCGATGGGCCACCGGAGTAGAGTGCGCTGGCCCACTCTCTATCGATGTCCCCCACGTCGCTGTTTCGCAGAAAAATTTAATTAACCGAGCTGGCGGTTAGGTTCCAATGTCTCACTGGAGGACTCGCCGTGCACTGTCGTCCACTTACTCCTCGCTCTTCGCTTTCGATCATAATTTCGCTGATCCTCCTCGTCGCATTTGTACCTATGCCGTGTGTTTCTCTCCTTCGGAGTGTGATAGCTCAGAGTCAAGGAAAAGGCCCTCGGCCCCGACCAGGAAGACCTGAAGGCACGTTGCCGGATCTGGCGGAGATCCGGCGCGAGTCGCACGTTGAGCGTGTGTCGCCCCCATCGATTCCGTCGACTGTGCGTTCACCCAAAGTCCCTCAACAGCCCTGGAACGGGCGCCGTGTCGGTGATCCATTGCCTGCCGGACCGGACGACCATCCAGTCGAACGTGGCCAGACTCATCGCGCCCACGCGCGCAAACGTGTGAGTTGTCCGCCCACTGTGCTCGACGATCAGTTTGTGCAGAGCTTCTTCACGTGGGCCGTGCTTCGTACACCAAACACCAGTGAAGCGACTTTCTGGAACGATCAATT
Organism: Pyrinomonadaceae bacterium; assembly: GCA_036522475.1. GTDB lineage: Bacteria > Acidobacteriota > Blastocatellia > Pyrinomonadales > Pyrinomonadaceae > PSRF01. Next base: position 6,367 of record DATDFT010000294.1, read on the forward strand.
GCGCGTCGCTTATGCACAAGGTCAAACGTCGATAAAGCTGGTTGCAGTGGCGCTGGGGAAAACCCTGTTTGAGTCGGCGGAATACCTGAATCGCAATCGCGATAATCACTGGTACGTTTACGATCTCTACAAAACTTTTCTGATGCGCGATCCGGATTCGTCTGGTTGGGCTTACTGGGAAAGCGTAGTTCCATCAAATGGGCGCGAGAACGTGCGGCGCGCATTTGAAGAGGCGCCGGAATTCGCCGGTATAGTGGCAACAATCGTTCCGAACGGATCAGCCACAGCCAATGCTGCTTCGCTGATCTCGGCGGTTGTCGATCCGCACAACCAACCTGGTCATGGACTGCTGACGCGCGATGTCACCTGGAGTGTGCCGTTGCTGAGTTTGGCTGGACGTAGCGGGCTCGATCTCGGCCTTGGTCTCTCTTATTCGTCGATGGTCTGGACGCGTTCTGGTCCATACATCCACTTCGACGAAGACAACGGTTTCCCAAGTCCCGGATTTCGACTGGGATTTCCGGTCATACAGCGCAAAGTCTTCGACGCGCAAACCGCAAAGAACGCATTTCTACTGATCACTCCCGCTGGTCAACGGGTGGAGTTGCGACAAGTGGGATCGTCAAACACGTATGAAGCGGCAGACTCGTCTTACATACAGTTGACCGATAACAGCCCTAATCTGCTACTCCGCACAACGGATGGCACGCAGCTCAGTTTTCTCGAGATCCAAAATGAATTCCGCTGCTGGCAGGTCAAGGATCGCAACGGGAATTACCTCACGATCGCCAGCAATGCTCTCGGACGAATCACCAACATCACCGACACGCTCGGCCGTGTAATCAACTTCAACTACGACAGCAATGCAAACCTCATCTCGATAACACAGGCCTGGAATGGGCAGCCTTCGCACCAGTGGGTGAGCTTCGGTTGGGGCACGCGCACCATGCAGTCCAGTTTTTCCGGCGCGGGGGTTGTAGGAATAGCGAATGGCTCGAGTGTACCCGTTATTACGCAAGTATCGTTGAACGACACTTCTTACTTCACTTTTGAGTACAACAATTCGCTGCAAGTCAACGCAATCAGAAACTACTTCGGCGCCGTAGAACGTAATGCAACGACGTTCACCTACGAGACACCCGCGAGCGATGTGCCGCGTTTGCTGGACAGTCGTGTTTCAGCACAGAACTGGACCAGCGTGAACGGCGTGCCTTCGCAGGTGATCACGCAGTACAGCGTCGCAGGGGACGGCGCATGTGTGCTGACCGCGCCCGATGGAACGATTTACAAAGAGTACTACGGCAGCGGCTGGCAAAGAGGTTTGACGACGCAGAGTGAAGTCTGGTCCGGCGGTGTACGGCAGAAATGGACGACGACAGCATGGACGCAGGACAACACCTCTGTCAGTTATGAAGTGAATCCACGAGTTATAGAAACAAACATCTATGATGCGAGCGGCAACCGACGTCGCACCGTGATCGATTACGGGCAGTACGCTCAATACGGTCTGCCTTACTGGGTGAAAGAGTATGCGGCGGATGGTGCAAGCGTGATCCGGCAGACGTTTACCGATTACAACCTGAGTCAGGCATATTTAGATCGCCGCATCATCGGACTCGTCTCACAGGTGCAGCTGAAAAATGCGAGCACTTATGAGAGCAAGACCACTTACGATTACGATGATCCTTCGCGGCTTCAGTCGCTGCCCGCTGCCGCGACGCAGCAGGACAGTTCCTACAACACGTCTTTCACGACTCGTGGCAATGTCACTGGAGTGTCGCACTGGGATGTGAACGACATCAGTAATGTCAGTAAGAAGCTAACCACTTACACGAACTACTTCACGACCGGATCACCCAGTTCGAGCACGGACGCAGCCGGGCACCAGAACAGTATCTCGTACACAGATTCATTCTTTGACAGCGTGAATCGCAAGACGTTTGCTTATCCCACTACGATGACGGATGCGGATGGCTTCTGTTCGTACGTGCAATACAACTTCGACTTCGGCGCAACGACACGCACGCAGTCTCCCGCTCCGGCAGGTCAGCCACAGGGTGCGATTCAAACGATGAGTTACAACAGCCTGGGCCAACTCGAGCTTGTCACAACTACCAATACTGGAGCCTACAAACGTTTCTGGTATGGATCGAACTACGCTGCGAGTTACACGACGGTGAACAACGTCGCAGACGACCTATACTCAATCGTAGTTACGGATGGCTCGGGACGTGTATTCGGCACTTTTGGAAATCATCCCGGCAGCGTGGGTGGTTATACAATGGCTATCACGATTTACGATCAGATGGGACGCGCCGTGAACGTCTCGAATCCAACCGAGATTTACAGTTGGTGGGAGCCTGCCGGCGACGACGCGGCCGGAATCTACTACACCCAGCAAAGCTACGACTGGAAAGGCCGTCCGCTGGTGACGATGAACCAGGATGGCACCACCAAAACAGCTTCGTACGCCGGCTGCGGTTGTGCCGGTGGCGAAGTCGTCACACTCACCGACGAAGGAACGATCAACGCCGGTGT
>DATDFT010000295.1:0-19122 GCA_036522475.1 Pyrinomonadaceae bacterium
ACATAAGCCGCAGATTTTGTTTTCTGGAATAGTAATTGTCTCCCAGAATGGCTTATGAGGACGGCGAAGCTCCGAATCCTGCTGTGTGTTGTGTTTCTCGTAATCGTAGCTCTTGTTTCGATTGCGATTCGGTTTCGGTCCACCCCAGTGGTTCCCTCAGTCGGCATTCCAACAGAAGCCCCGGTCGCGATCGGAACACCACTGCCGCCACCGCCGCCAGTCTCTCCAACACCATCGACTTCTAACTTTGTCGGCACAGCGAATCTCATCATTCCCGTCGCCGGCGTCAGACCTGAACAACTGGTCGACACCTTCGACGCTGCACGATCCGAAGGTCGCGTACACGATGCCATCGATATCCCCGCCGCTGCTGAAACGCCCGTGCTCGCCGCAGCCCCCGGCAAGATTCTTAAACTCTTTCAAAGCGAACGTGGCGGCACGACGATCTATCAACTCAGCACCGATCAGAAACTGATCTTCTATTACGCGCACCTCTCGCACTACGCCGACGGTCTAACTGAAGGACAGGACGTGCAACAGGGCCAGACAATCGCCTACGTTGGCGACACCGGAAATGCAGGCGCCGGTAACTACCATCTCCACTTCTCGATCGCGATAGTTTCCGATCCCAAACGCTACTGGGAAGGGACGAATATCAACCCGTATCCGCTGCTACAGAACCGAGCGCGCTAGCACTTTCAAACGTTCGTAAATCGTGCAGGAAACCTCGTAAAACACCGGTCGTTCGCTGGAACACCTGTTGCTCCATACCAACTGAATAACTCAGGTCAGAGGAGCCAACAAATGTATTCGATCCAGCGATTCCTGATTCTCACTGCGATCTCATGTTTGTTTGCGGGTTGCCAGCCGGCGCCAAATAATTCAAACGCGGTCAGTGTTAGTCCGACACCTTCGCCGAGCGCATCGCCGTCGCCTTCACCGGCAGCATCGGAAACTGCCGCTTCGGTCCAAGTGACGTTGCCGCTGCTCGATGCTTTGCTCTCCGACGACAAGTTCGTGGGCCAACTGAAAACTAGTCTCAAACTCACTGACGACCAGGTCGCTGAGCTCAAGCGAGCTTCGAGCACCGAGATCGATCGTCTGCGTGCAACAAATGCCGAGGATGTAGACGGCAACTCCGCAACCGACGCTCGCACGCGCACAGCAGAACAGCTACGCACGATCCTCGGTGAAGATAAATCACGACAACTCGCGTCATTCGTAAACGACTACTGGTCCAAAGGAGACGTTGCCGCAGGCACTGAAGACAAGAATCAACCGCAGATGCTGCCTGGTCCAAACGCGGTCCCAACCGACACGCGCATAGTCGTGAACATCCCGGAGTTTCGCATGGACCTGTTTCAGGATGGGTCGCTCGTGAAGTCGTACAAGGTCGGCATCGGCTACCCGGAATTTCCGTTGCCGATGGGTTTGCGGAAAGCTAACCAGATAATTTTCAACCCGACGTGGACGCCGCCCGATTCGCCGTGGGTCGCAAAGATGAAGAACGCCACCCCGGGTGAAACCATCAAAGCGGGCGATAAAGACAACCCACTTGGACCAATCAAGATCCCGATTGGACTGCCCTCGTTGATTCATGGCGGCAAGTCACCGGCTAAGATCGGAAAGTTTGCTTCGCATGGCTGCGTCGGCTTGACGACACCGCAAATTAAGGATTTCGCCGCTCTGCTGGCTCGCGCTTCGAATACTAACGAAATCTCTCAGCAGACGATTGACTCGTACTTGCAAGACAGAGAGCGCACGAAAACCGTCAAACTCAACCAGACCGTGCCGGTCGAGTTGCGTTACGAGACGATCGTGTTGGAAGACGGGAAGCTGCACATCTACAAAGACGTCTACGCGCAGGATACGAACACGGAAGAGAATCTGCGCAAGGTGTTGTCGGCGAACGGTGTGAAGTTCGAGGATCTTTCAGAGGACCAGCGACAGAAAGCGCTCGATGCGTTGAATTCCAAGTCGAACAAGGAAGTCGTGATCGATCTAGGTGGTATAGCTCAGAAAGGTTATCCTGCGCCCGTTAATCTCGACACCGGCGCCGGTAAAGCAACCCGGACTAAGAAGTGAAGAAATTGCAATCCGTTATGTCCGCATTTATCTGTGGCTCAATCGGCACGCCAGCCTCGCCGTAGTAGGGTTGCCCGGTCTCAACTGCTTCGAAATACTCTTCGATGCGATCGAGAACCTCTTCAACGGTGTGCGAGTGATAGATTGAGGTGCGAAACAGTGCGCCACCCTGAAGCCCACGCGTAAACTGTCCTGCCAACTGTTTCATGCGATTGATCGCCGGTGTTTCCGGCATGTCTTCGCGCAGCATGTCGAAATACTCGTGCAGGATCGCGCGCTTGTGAGAGAGCGTGGGTTCGAAGATCGGGCGTTCGTGCATCGCGTCTTCGATCTGCCGGAAGATCCACGGATTCGCCATCGCGCCACGTCCAATCAAAACCCCGTCGCAACCAGTCTCACGAAACTTCGCAAACGCACCTTCGATCGTCGTAACGTCACCACTGCCTGACACCGGCACACGTACGGCTTGCTTCACTTGCCTGACGAGATCCCAGTTCGCGAGCCCGCGATAACCCTGCTCTTTCGTGCGCCCGTGCAACGCGATGTGCTCGACGCCGCAATCTTCCGCAAGCTTCGCAGTCTCCACCGCATTTATCGTGTGATCGTAAAAGCCTGCGCGAATCTTCACGGTGAGCGGAATCGTGATCGCTTTTCTGATCGACTTCAGAATCTCACCGAGGCGACAGTGATCCTTGAGCAATCCGGAGCCGCCACCATGCTTCACGACTTTCGGCGCCGGACAGCCGCAATTAACATCGAGAATATCGGCGCCAACTTCCTGGGCCATCTCCGCCGCCATGCACATGCGTTCCGGCTGGCCTCCGAAGATCTGCACCGCGAACGGCCGCTCGTCCTCGTAGAAGCGCATCTGCCGTTTCGACTTCGGATTGTTCCGCGTCAGTCCTTCAACAGAAATGAACTCAGAAACCGATAGGCCAACACCACCGCGTCGCTTCAACAAACGCCGGAAAGACACGTCAGTCACGCCCGCCATCGGCGAAAGCACGAGGGGCGGGTTGATCTCGATGTCGCGAATTCGGAACGGCTTGATTTCCGATGTCATTGAATAAATAACGCGCCACAAAAAGGCACAAAACGCGCAAAACGAAGGATTATCTTTTGTGCTTTTTGTGCCTCTTTGTGGCTAATAATCTGCGCTGGTTTGGTCTTAGGGCTTCTTGCTGTTGTTCTTCTTCTTGTCGTTCTTGTCTTCAGTCTTAGCGGCAACGGGAGCGGCGATCTTCAGCAGCGGAGCGACACCCGCACTGTAAGCGTCCGTGACCTTGATGAACGCTTCGTTTCGCAGGCTCTGCAAGTACTTTTCGCGCTCCGCATTCTGGTGTTCCGCCAACATCGCTTCGCGAACGCGATTGTCGTTGAAGGTCGGCGTATTTGCGCCGGGCGTGCGCTGATCGACGCGAATAATCTGATAACCATCCTGCAACTTGATGGGATCGCTGACGCCGCCGGCTTTCACATCTTTCAACGATGCGAGCAGATCTTCGCGCAGGCTCGGCACGTCAAACTCACCGACTTCACCAAAATCTTTCGGAGCAGTGCGTTCGCCATTCTTCTCGCGCTCGGAATTCGCGGCGGCAAGCGCTTTGAAATCAGCGCCCGCACGAATCTGCGTCACTAGTTCAACTGCTCTCGCCTTGACTGCTGCATCGTCTTTGCCGGTTGAAGACAGATAGATCTCGGACAGCTTTATGCTTTCAGGTTTGCGAAACTTATCGGGATGCGCGTCATAGTATTTCTTCACTTCATCAGGCGAAAAACCCAGATAGGTTTTCCGATCGACTTCCTGTTGCAGCACCGCCTGCTTCATCATCTCCGTACGCATCGTGCGGCGGACGTCTTCATAAACGAGTCCGCTCTGGCGCATCGCTTCAATGAGCTTGTCGATCGTTGGGATGCCCTGATCGTTTGCGATCTGCAACATGCGCCGGTTGACTTCAGCTTCGACATCGTTGGCGAGATCGAGTTCCTTGCCCTTTTGAATCAGCAGTCTTTCGTTGATGAGCGTGGCAATCAGTTCTGCCTGGCGCTTGGACACTTCGTCATTCGCCTGCTGCTCCGTCATGCCGTTCTGTTTTAGTGCTTCGACGCGTTCTTTGGTTTCGCGCTTCAACATCGAAAGCGTGATTACATCGTCGTTGACCTGCGCGATCACTTCGTCGACGACCTGCATCTCGCCTTCCTGGGCAAAGGCGCTCACCGCCGTGAACGAGAGAATGAGCAGTGCAGCTATTGGTGCAAGATATTTGAATTTCACAAGTACTCCTCTAATCGATCTTTCCAGCCGCAGATTTTCGCGGCCCAAATTCTAATCGCTCGTACGAAGTTGGAGCAACACGTCGCGCGCCACGTCGAGCACATTGTCCTGCTCGTCTTCGCTCAAAACCAGCCGTAAAACACCGTTTGGCGTGAAGATCGCACCCTCATGACTGCTGATGTATCCCCCGAGTTTTTCGGGCGAAATCCGCGCCTTTTCACTGAATTTGACCGCCATTCCGTCCGGAGTTTTATCAATCGCGACTACCCCCAGCTCTTCCGACAGCCGCCGCAAACGCGCATACGCAAATAAGCGATCGACAGACGTCGGAATACGTCCGTAGCGATCTTCCGTTTCTGTCCGAATGCTGGTGAGCGTCGCTTCGTCGCGCGCCGACGACACGCGTTTGTAAGTTCGCAGGCGCTGACCCATGTCCGAGATGTACTCCTCGGGAATCGCGACATCTACACCGAGGTTCAACGTGACGCTCGTTTCGTCTTCAACTTCTTCGCCACGCAGCTCAGCCACTGTGCGTTCGAGCATCTGTGTGTAGAGGTCGAAACCAAGCGCCTCCATGTGTCCCGACTGCTCCCCGCCGAGAAGATTGCCGGCGCCGCGTAGTTCGAGGTCGAGGGCCGCGATACGAAACCCGGCTCCCAAATCCGAAAACTCGCGAATTGCTGCTAAACGGCGACGGGCAATGGGCGAAAGCTCCTGCTCGCTCGGAATCAGCAGGTACGCATATGCCCTGCGACTCGAGCGCCCCACACGCCCGCGTAACTGATAAAGCTGAGAAAGACCGTAGTGATCGGCGCGATTTATGATGATGGTGTTGGCGCGCGGGATGTCTATCCCGTTCTCGATGATGGTGGTTGCAACCAAAACATCGTATTTGTGATCGATGAAATCGAGCATCACCTTTTCCATCTCTTTTTCGTTCATTTGACCGTGGCCCACGGCCAGTCGCGCCTGCGGCACCAGACGGTGAACGAGCGCCGCGATCGTTTCGATCGTCTCGACGCGATTGTGAATGAAGAACACCTGGCCACCGCGCGACAGCTCGAGATCGATCGCCGCTTTGATAACGCTCTCCGAAAATTGCACGACCTGGGTCTGAATCGCGAGTCGATCGCGTGGCGGCGTTTCGATCAGCGACATGTCGCGCATGCCGCTGAGCGACATATTCAGCGTGCGCGGGATGGGCGTCGCCGAAAGTGTCAGCACGTCGACTTTCTTCTTCAGGTGCTTGAGTCGCTCTTTGTGTGCAACGCCGAAACGCTGTTCTTCGTCAACTACAACGAGTCCGAGATCCTTGAAGCGAACGTCTTTCGAAAGGATGCGATGCGTGCCGATGATGACGTCGATTTCACCCGTCTCCACTTTCTTCACGACTTCCTTCTGCTCTTTCGACGAACGAAAGCGTGACAACAATTCAACCTTTACCGGAAACGGCGCAAAGCGACTGCGAAACGTATCGTAGTGTTGATAAGCCAGCACTGTTGTCGGCGTGAGGATCGCCGCCTGCTTGCCTTCCATCACTGACTTGAACGCGGCGCGCATCGCGACTTCCGTTTTGCCGTAACCCACGTCGCCGCACAGCAGACGGTCCATCGGCACCGGTTCTTCCATGTCATGCTTCACGTCGTCGATTGCGGTCTCCTGATCCGGAGTGAGAACAAACGGGAAGCCGTCTTCAAACTCCTCTTGCCAGGGTGTGTCGGAAGCGAATGCGTAGCCGCCGACGAGTTTTCGTTCGGCGTAAAGACGCAGGAGCTCGTCGGCCATGTCGCGCATGGCGCGTTTGGCTTTTGCTTTTGTTTTTTGCCAGCCGAGACCGCCGAGCCGATCGAGTTGCGGTTGATGACCTTCGGCGCTCGAGTAACGCTGGACCAGGTCGAGACGTTCGACGGGAACATAAAGCTTGGCCTCGTCGGCATAAAAGAGGAGCATGAACTCGCCGCTGCGTGGTCCAAGATCGAGTGTCTGCAAACCGCCGAAACGGGCGACGCCGTGGTCAATGTGGACCACGTAATCGCCGGGCTTGAGATCGCGAAAGTCGGAAAGGAAAGCCGCTGCTTTCGACTTGCGCTTGCGCTTCTCCGCACGCTGCGTTCGCTCAGCGCCCGCAGGCTGTCGCTCGATTGCTTCCGTCGCTTCGTCGAAGATGTCTGTTTCGACGTGTACGATCAAACGTGAGTGCGGTAGTTCGAAACCGCCGCTGATTCGGCCAACCGTGACCACTAGCGGGCGATTAATCGTTGTCTCAGACGCCTCGCTCGTAAATTGAAGTCGCGTTTCGATGTTGTATTCCGTGAGAATCTCGACGATGCGTTCGGCGACGCCGAGACTCGGCATTACGAAGAGCGTCGTCCTTGCTTCTTCAACGGAACGATTCACTTCACCCACGAGATCAGCGATGCGGCCGTGATAGCGCAACGTTGATTGCGACGTCCAGTCGACTTCGACTGCATTTTCGACTGCCGGAAACAGAAATACCGGCTGCCGCGTTCCGCGCGCGCGACCGAGTTGCACTTTGGGCGCCTCAGCTTCAAGCGCCAGGTCCAGATCGATTTCAGCGTTGACGCGACCGAGTGTGCGCAACTCGATTCGTTGCCGCTGCGGAATCAGTTTGCCCAACTCTTCGGCAGTAAGAAACAGTTCTTCCGGCGCGAGCGCTATATCATCAGCCTGATCGATCTCGCGATAACGATCGGAGAGACGTTCGTAGAACTCACTCAAATACCCTTCGATACCTGCAGGCTCATCGACAATCAACACCGCGTCGCCGAGGTGTTCGAAGACACTCGAGTTGCAGTTCATCGAGATCGGAGTCAGCCACTCCCAACCCTGGAACGCTTCTCCTTCGTCGGCAAAGGCTGTGCGGTCACGCAACGAGCGCGCGAACCGCGGGTCGCTCCAGCGTTCGCGCGCCGCTTCACTCCAGAGTTGAAAATCATCCGGCTTGACGGCGAACTCGTGCATCGGCGGCACATGGACCACCTTCAGTTGACTGGTCGAGAGTTGATTCTCGGGATCGAATTCACGCAGCGAGTCGATCGTGTCGCCGAAGAATTCGAGCCGGACCGGCGCTTCTCTTCCGGGCGGCCAAACGTCGACGATGCCGCCGCGCATGGAAAACTCGCCGACTGCGCCGACCGGATCTTCGCGGACGTAACCGGTGGCCATCAATTTCTCGACGAGTGCTTCGGGTGAGTAGTCTTCGTCTCGCCTCAGCACGGCCCCGCTCTTTGCGATCGTTGCTGGACTCACAGTCTTTCGTGCGAGTGCGCGCGCATTGAGCAGGACGAAACTCGGCGAGCGTTGTTGTAACTGCCAGAGCGCGAGCGCGCGACGTTCGAGAGTTTGCGGGTGCGGCGAGACGCCTGCGTAAGGATCTGTTTCCGACGCGGGCAGGATCAGGATCTCGCCGGCGGCCGTATCTTTTCCGTGGAGCGCGCAGTACCAGAAGTGGAGGTCGCGTTCCCAAGGCTCGAGATCGCGCGTCGTCTGCGACACGACCGCGAAAGTGTTACCGCTATCGCGCTGCAACGCCGCGACCGCAAGCGCCCGGGCCGCCCCCGCAACCAACCCGCTGATCGAGATCACACGCGCGCCGGCGCGAAGTTGATCGAGCAGCTTACGGTATTCACTTGTTTCAGTGACTAACTGCTGAATCATCTTTTTTGCCGCAGATTTTCTTCATTCCTTCGATCAACGACGTGGTCGAAGCACCTTCAACGAAAGGCAACGAGATCACCTTGCCGCCCGCTGCTTCGACTTCCTCGCGGCCATGAATCTGATCGAGTCCGTAATCGCCACCCTTCACCAACACATCGGGCAAGAGCCGTGCGATTAAGCTGCGCGGGGAGATATCGTCGAAGACAGTCACGTAGCTGACGTGCCGCAGCGCCGCGAGTATCTCCGCTCGTTCCGCTTCGTTGAAAACCGGGCGATCCGGTCCCTTCAACTCGCGCACCGCGCGGTCGCTATTGATCGCCACGACGAGCACATCGCCCAGTGCGCGCGCTTGAGCGAGATAACGCACGTGTCCGACATGCAAAAGATCAAAGACGCCGTTGGTAAAAACGAGCCGCGCGCCTGCTGCGCGCAGACGTTCCCGCTCTCCGAGCATCTGCTCGGGGCTCAGTATCTTCTCGATCATTAACCAAAGATTACAGGATTTGTGGTATGTCTGTATAATCGGCCTTTTTTGGAGAGTACACCTTGTCAATTCCGTTTATTGAAGAGAACGATCAAACCAGTGCGCGCCGCGAACATCTCGAAGCGCTGCGCGAACTCGTCGGCAACGTTTACCCGAATAAATTCGAGCGCAGCGACGTGGTCGAGCAGGGAAAAGAGGACACGATCACGGCGATCGTCGAGAAGTTTCGTGACTTCGAACCGAAGCAAACTGTCGACGGCAAGCCCGCCGCTGAAGAGCTCGAAGAGGCAAATGAGCAGCTCAATAGCTTTACCGTTCGCGTTGCGGGACGCATCGCTTCGCCGCCACGCCAAATGGGCAAGGTCGCATTCGTGCACCTGTCGGACGGCGTTTCACGCCTTCAGATTTACATTCGCAAAGCTGACGTGGTCGGCGTGCGCAACGACGCAGAGGGTGGCGAGGTTGACGGCTGGGCCATGTTTCAACTGTTGGACCACGGCGACTTTATCGGCGTCGAGGGCTACCTGTTCGTGACGAAGACCGGCGAGCTTTCGGTACACGTGCAGAAGATGCAGTTCCTGTCGAAGGCCCTGCTGCCGCTGCCTGACAAGATGCACGGCATCCACGATCCGGAGATTCGGCAGCGCCAGCGCTACGCGGATCTGATCGCCGGCAGTTTGAAACACGAGAAGGACGAAGCTCTGACGCCGCGCGAAGTTTTCGAACGGCGCGCAGCGGCAGTGAAAGAGATGCGCCGCATTCTCGAGGATCATGGTTACATTGAAGTCGAGACTCCGATGCTGACACCGCTCGCAACCGGCGCGGCGGCACGTCCGTTCAAGACTCATCACAACGCGCTCGACATCGATCTCTACGCGCGCATCGCGCCGGAGTTGTACCTGAAGCGGTTGCTGGTCGGTGGATTCGAAAAGGTGTTCGAGCTGAATCGCAACTTCCGCAACGAAGGTATTTCAACACGTCACAATCCTGAGTTCACGATGCTGGAGTTTTACTGGGCGTACGCCGACGTGAACCAGATGATGGATTTTTGCGAGCAGATGTTGCAGGCGGTCGTGTTCACTGTGTTGGGCCAACGCCATGTGAAGTTTGGCGAACACAGCATTGACTTTGGTCAGCCTTTTCGACGGTTGGGAATGAAAGAGAGTCTCTCCGGCATTGTCGATGAGGATCAGATCACGAACGAGAATCTTGTCACTCTGTTTGAAGAGCACGTCGAACACGGTCTGACTCAACCGACGTTCATCACTGATTTTCCGAAACCGATTTCGCCGCTGTCGAAGGCGGCACCGGCAAACCCGCAGGTCGCGGAACGCTTCGAGCTGTACATCGCGAGCATGGAGATCGCGAACGGGTTCTCTGAATTGAACGATCCGGAGGAGCAATACGAGCGTTTCCGCGATCAGGTCAAACAACGCGAGCGCGGTGATGAAGAAGCGATGTTGATGGATGAGGATTATATCCGCGCGCTGTCGTACGGCATGCCGCCCGCCGCGGGCATCGGCATCGGGATCGATCGTTTGGTGATGCTGTTAACCAACAAACAATCGATCCGCGATGTGATCCTGTTTCCGCACATGCGACCGGAAAGATAGTTTATTTCGCGGGCGTTTCCTGGTGTGATGCCGCGAGCCACTTCCCGCCCCGCATCACATACGCGCTGCTGGCCCAGATTGCTGCTGGAACCTGCGTGCCGCCACAGGTGGCATCCTGCGTCGCCTTATACGTAATCAATGCGGCGCTGCTGTTGAGAAACGTCACCTTAATATCGCTCAACTCGTAGCTCTTCACCTCACAAGGCGTGCCCTCAAGATCCTTGAGCGCGGTGGCCTTATCAGCAACACCCATGTCTCCGATTAATATGCTATCGGTCGAGAGATTAGCTTTGAAGGCCTTAAAGTCCTTGTTTTTCCAGCCTTCCCAGAGCTTTTTCTCGGTGGCAATGATCGCGCGCTGGCTTTGGGCCCGGGACATAGCGGGCTTCGGCGCCGGCGATGGAGATGGTGTTGGTGTCTGGGCGTATGCGAATGATGTCAAAAAGAAGGTCAGAACGATGACCAGAGGGAGTCGCTTAGTCATGGTCGTACTCCTGTGCAGGGGTTGTTGTAGCAGGAGCAATTAAACCACAGCCTCTTACTGTTTTGCAGCTTTGGTTCGCAGGTCAGCCAGACGTTCGTCGGACCAGGCAGGTTTCTCACCCTGTTTCTCCATCAACGTCAGATACTGTTCCATCGCTTCGAGTGAGCCTTTGTAATCACCCAGCTTTTCGCGCACGCGAGTGACGTCCAACAGGAACTGAGGATTCTTCGGTGCTGCTTGCACGAACGCGGCTTCAGCAAGCTTTAGTTCGCCTTTCATCTCGTAGAGGCGGGCGAGATGATAGTAGCTGATCGGATAACGAGCACCATCGCGTGTCGAGACCGCGAGTAGATTTTTGATTGCTTCGTCGTAGCGTTTGAGGCTAAGTAAGGCGTAGCTCAACTCGAGATTCGCGGGCGGAAAGTAACCGTCTTCGCGACTCAGCACACGCTGAAAATTATCTACCGCCTCCGACATCTTCCCGTGCTCCGACGCGTTGCGAGCGCGTTGTAGATAATTAAAGCTGTCCTGATCGAGTGTGAGCACTTTCGGAGCGGGGGTATTCACGGCTACTGACCTCTTTGCTGCTGCTGGTCGAGTGCTCGTTTTAGGCTGCGACACGACGACAATCTCTTCGTCGCCGACATGCGCAAGCGCGAGGGCTGCTGCGTCGTGTTTCGGATCGACAGCAAGCGCGCGACGCCATTCACGCGCCGCAAGATCGTTCTGACCGCGAGCCGCATAAACGCGGCCGAGGTTGTAGCTGGCTTCGGCGTAACGAAAACTCTCGAGCTTCAATGCAGACAAGAACGCGTCGTACGCCTCATCCCAACGACCCACACGCAAAAGCACAACGCCAAGATTGTTGTAAGCGCGCGAGTACTTGTCGTTGCGCTGATCGATCGCGGTCTTGTAAGCGGCGATCGCTGCGTCTGATTCGCCGAGGCGAGCAAAGGTGTTTCCGAGGTTGTAGAACCCAACGGGATCGAAGTCGGTTGAGTGTGCGATCGAGTTCAACTCGATCATGGCTTCGGATTTGTGACCGGTGGTCAACAACAAGTCGGCAAGCTTCAGTTTCAGACGATTGCGCTCGGAAGCGTTTGGCGCGGCTTCGATCTGGTCGCGCAGGCTCGTACCCGGATCTTTGGTGTTGTCGGTGTCCTTCTCGAGGGTGCGTTCACGCGCCGGCGTTTGCGTTTGCGCAGACGTGAACGGCGCCATGGACAGAAGTGCCAGCAGGAGGATGATGATCTTCATGTTGTAGAACCTTCTTCTTATTGCTTACTGGCCGAAGCCTCGCCGCGCAGGTACGCGACGACGGTACCTCCAAAACCTACGGCCCAACCGCGATTTCGATCGGTGAAGAAAACTCGTTCGAGCGGATGCTCCGTGTCACTCCGTTCGGTGGTCCAATGATCGCCGCCGTCGCTGGTATGAATAATCGTTCCTTCAGCGCCCACCGCCCAACCTTCCAGTGCGTCAACAAACTTTACGTCGAAAAGATCGACGTCGACGGTTGATTCCTGACGCTGCCAGGTGCGTCCGCCGTTCACCGTTCGATACACGCTGCCCGCGCTGCCGACAGCCCAACCCTTTCGATTATCGACAAACGAAGTCGCGGTAAAACGAGTTGATTTTTCGACCTGAGGCAAGGCTGACTGGTACCACGTTTCGCCGCCGTCAGAGGTTTGAATGATTGTTGCGCCGGCGCCGACGATCCAACCGCGATCGTCGTCGACGAACATTCCGCCGAGGAGTAAGCGACGCGTCGGCGAGCGCAGCTTGGTCCATGTATCGCCGAAATCCTGCGTCGCGTAAATCAAACCCGCCTCGCCGAAGGTCCAGCCATGTCCATCGCGACTGAAAACCGCGCGCACGAGAATCGATTCGAGATCGAAGTCCTTGATCTCGATTCGTTTCCAGTGGTCACCGCCGTCAGTGGTCTTCATCAAATAGGCGCGTGGTGCATCTTTGGGCCTGAGTTCATAAACGTTCACCTCGCAGACGAGCCAGCCGTTCTTCTCGTCTACGAAGAAGATGTCGCGAACGACATCCTTGGTGGAGGCGCCGCGTGGTTTCCAGGTGTTGCCACCGTCGAGCGTTTGCAGCACGGTGCCTTTGCTGCCGACGGCCCAGCCGCGGTTTTGATCGATGAAGAACACGGCGTGCAGCCACGCCAGGGTTCCCGCCGGTTGCTTCGCCCACGTGCCTTGCGCGAACGCGGGAGTTGCGACAAGCAGCAGAACCAGTAATGATTTGAACGCCGTACGCATCTTTGTAGGGGCAGCCCTCTGCGGCCGCCCGTGTTTGGATTTGGCGAGAGACGGGCGGCCACAGAGGGCCGCCCGTACAATAACACCCGAGAATTGAATTTAAGCGAGTGCTACGGAACAGGCACGCCGAAGATGCGCGCGAAGCCAAGCACTGACGTGAAGCTCAGCCACTCCTTGACCTTCTTCATCTTGTTTCCCGGCACCACGATCTGATCGCCGGGCGCGAGGTAGACTGTATCCGCGCTCCTGCCTTTATAAATTGCCGAGACGTTCACCGGAATCGGAGCCATCAGCCCGCTGGACTGCCGTCTTAAAACGTAAACCTTGCTTCTGTCGCCCGTGCTCAGCACGCCGCCGGCCTCGGCAATCGCCTCGGTCACAGTCATCCGATGGCTCATCAAACGCACACCGGGTTGGCCCACGTCGCCGATAACGCTGTATCGATACGAAGACGCCTTGTCGAGCGACACCGTCACCTGCGGATCGATGATGTACTCGTCGTACTTCTTCGTAATGATCTGCGCCACTTCTTCGACCGTCTTGCCATTCACGAAAACTCCGCCGGGGATCAGAGAGAGTGAAATGCGGCCACTCGGCGGTATCACGATGCCTTTCCGCGAGTAGCGGTCCTGGTTGAAGACGTCAACCGAGATCACGTCTTCAGGACCCAGGTGATAGGTCTTGAAAAAGTTATCGTAGTAAGGCCTGATCGCCGCCTCTTCTTCCGACAACTGCTCCTGCCGGTTTGCCTGGATGTCCTGTGAAACATCACTGGGCATCTGATTGGTGTCGTCTGGCTCGAGCCTGTCTTTAACTACCTTCTTGTCTTTCTGCTGGCTGCTCGTGGTCGCGGTCCGCGGTCGTTCTTTCTGCGGATCTTGCGGCGTTTGAGCTGCGATGCTTGTTGTAAACGCCATCAAGCTCAGCACTACGAGCGCCATTTGTCTTCGCTTAGTCATTTCCAACCTCCAAACCCGGGACTTATTGGGCCCCCCGCCCAAACAGGATTATTTTGATCGTCTCAAAGAGAATGATTGCGTCCAGGATCAACCCCTGGTTCTTGATGTAGAAAAGATCGTACTGAAGTTTCTGACGAGCATCTTCGATTGACGCGCCGTATGGATACTTGATTTGCGCCCAACCCGTCAGACCCGGTGCGATCAAATGTCGTTGTTCGTAAAACGGAATCTCTTCGGCCAGTTGGGCCACGAAGTGCGGACGTTCCGGGCGTGGTCCAACAAAGCTCATCTCGCCCTTCAGGATGTTCCAGAACTGCGGTATCTCATCGATACGAACCTTGCGAATGACGCGGCCGACTCGCGTCGTGCGCGAGTCTCGTTTACTGGCCCAAACCGGACCGTCCTGTTCGGCGTCAACTCGCATCGATCGAAACTTTGTCAGTACAAACGTGCGGCCGTTCTTACCGATTCGTTCCTGCTTGTAGAAGACAGGCCCGCGTGACTCCAGTTTGATCAGCACAGCCGTGAGCAGAACGATGGGTAGCGAAAGAATTGCGCCGATGAGCGCCACCAGCCAGTGGACCGTGGCACGCGTGAGCTCCGCGAGTTTTGCCTGGCGTCCGCGGCCAGTGAAGATCAACCATGACGGACGCAACATGCTCAACGAAACGCGTCCGGTGACGCGCTCGTAAAACGAAGCGCCTTCCTCGATCGTCACTTGCCCGGTCAGGCTCAACTGCAACAGCTTGTTTGTCGGTAACTGCCCGCGCCGCTCTCCCATCGCGACCACGATGCGATCGATGTTCTCGCGTTTGACGATTTGGTCGAGATCGTCGGTCAAGCCAATCACGCGCGGATTGATCAAGCTCTTGCCCAGCAGATCGGCATCCGTGCCGACAAAACCAACGATTCGATAACCAGCGTCAGGACGGTTCAACACTTCGCTCGCCATCTCAACTGCGAATTTTCCGGAGCCCACGATCAGGATACGTTCACCAAAACCCGGATGCCCCAGAAACCAATGAATCGAAATTCGCCACAACACCATCAATCCCAGTGCGAGTGGCAAAGCGATCAGCGAAATGCCGCGTCCGAGCATCAACGCCGGATACGTGTAGAACGAAAGCGCGAGAGCGATCCACGCGAGGCCCAGTGCCTGGACCAACCGCAGCACGAGCTCGCGCCGGTCGTGCATCACGAGAAAGTCGTACAGGTCGAAGAGATAAAACGCTGCAAGACAGAAGAAACCGGCCACAGCGGCTTTCCAATATCCATGCTTCTCGACGAGTTCGAAGGGCGCGCCGTCGACGCCGACCCGCAGATAGACCGCCGCGATTATCGCGCCGTAGACCAACGCGGCCTCGGCGATAATCAACAGTATCGTTCGCCCGTTGAGACGTAGGACTCTCAATTGACGATCGCAACCTCCTCTTCAAGTCGTTCCGACGCTGGTATTGCTGTCACTTCAGTCGTCTTTGGCTGGCGGTTGTAGTAGCGATGCTGGTAGTAATAAGACGACTCATCAGGCTGTTCTTCGGTGCGATTCAGCACCACGCCAAGCAGACGTTCTTTCGGCATCTGGTCCAACAGCTTGTCAACGGTCGAGTAGCGAGTCTTGCCGGCGCGAACGACGAGCAGTCCGCCGTCGGCGCGCGACATCAACACGTTTGCGTCAGTGAAAATTCCGAGCGGCGGCGCATCGATGATGATGAAGTCGAACATGCGGCGCACTTCGGTCAGCAGCCGCGCGTAGCTTGGTCCTGAAAGCAATTCGGCCACGTCGTCGCGCGGTCGTCCGCCAGGCAGCAGGTGCAGACCCGAAGGCTCCAAACGAACGATCGCGTCTTCGAGACGAAGCTGACCGCCGAGCACTTCCGATAGACCAACCGGCGCATCGATGCCGAGGTAGTCATTCGCGCAGGGGCGGCGCAAGTCGCTGTCGATAACGAGGGCGCGGACGCCTTCAGTTTGGGCCAACAACCAGGCGAGATTGAGGGCCGTCAACGTCTTGCCCTCACCGATGCCGGCACTGGTGACGACAATCGCGCGCATCTGGAGGCGTTCGCCGGCCTCGAGGACTTTGGTCCGCAACGAGCGAAACTGCTCGGTGTACGCGGAGCGCGGCTGGCTCACCGCAATCAAGTGAGGCTCGACGCGCGACGGGGAGACATCAAAGGTGATGAATCCGCCGGCGCGCGTCGCCTCGGCAGCGCCCAAAGTTGCCCCAGCATCACGCGAAGCAATACCGCCGGGGAGTGCCGACCCGTCGGGTACATCCGCAGTGTGCGCAGTGGACGCTGAACTTCGCACCGTTTTTCCGGGGACTGACATGATCGTCGAACCGCTCAGTAGCTGTTCCTCGACCTTCTCCGCGGAGGGCAGTTCGGTCACTACCGGACTGTCGTTACGGTGCTCTGATTTTGGTGTTGCCTTGGCAGCGTTACCGTTGTTGTCGGTCGCGCTGTGTCGTCTCATGGCATCGAAAACTCTTCCCATCGTTTCACCTCATGGTTGGAATAGGTCCTATAGGAGGGATAAGACCCATTCTAGATTTCTTAATCCGTTTCGCCGGTCGTCTTGCCCGCATTCCACAACTCTGCGCGTCCGGCTGATGAAAAAATCCGCGCCGGCTCTGCGCGCTCGTCGCTCGTCGGCATTCGTTGAGCGCGAGGCAGCATGTCAAACGTGTCGGCCACGTCTTCGATAATCGTGCGGCCGATCGTCGCATCGCCCGCGGCGTAACCCGCCAGCAATGCGTTGTCGCAAAGGTTGTTGATGTTTCGCGGGATGCCGTCGGAACAACGAAAGATGTAATCGACGGCTTCCGGTGTGAAGATATCCGTGCGCTCCGCCCCCGCTACCAGCAAACGTGAAGTGATGTAACGATCAGTTTCTTCAACATTCGGCAGCGGCTTGATAACGCAACGTAGCGCGATGCGTTGTTTCAACTGACGCAGATCCGGATTATTCAAAACTTCTCTCAACTCCGGTTGACCGGTCAGAACGATCTGTAACTGCTTCGCTGTGTTCGACTCGAAATTTGAAAGCAAG
Source organism: Pyrinomonadaceae bacterium (assembly GCA_036522475.1). Classification (GTDB taxonomy): domain Bacteria; phylum Acidobacteriota; class Blastocatellia; order Pyrinomonadales; family Pyrinomonadaceae; genus PSRF01. The sequence continues at coordinate 16,903 of DATDFT010000295.1, forward strand.
CGAATCTCTTCCAGCACGTGCGGCGACAAGCCCTGCGCTTCGTCGACGATCAGCACCGTGCGCAAACCGCGCGAATGACGCGACTCCAGCGCCCGGCCCAGCTCGAGTAACAACTCAGACTTCGTTTCCCACTTCTGCACGTCGAGCAATGTCGAAACATGCTGGTAAAACTCCGGCACAGACAAACGTGGATTGAAGATGTAAGCGACAAGCACCGTGCGATCGAGACGCTCCATCATCCAGCGCAGGATCGTCGTCTTGCCTGTGCCTACTTCACCGGTCACCACGACCAACCCCTTGCCGCTCTCGATGCCGTAATGCAGATTGGCCATCACTTCCGTGTGCGACGGAGTGAAATAAATGAAGCGCGGGTCGGGAGTCAGCGCGAATGGCAACTCTTTCAAACCATAAAATTCAGCGTACACTCTCTTAAACCTCCAGTTACGAACGGCCTGACGACTGCATCAGGAATTCAAAAACGTGCGTGAGCTTGAGCGCCAGCGCCAGCATCGGAATGCTCACCAGAGTTGCCGCGACTCCAGCCGCCAGTAACAGACGGCGCCGTCGCGGCACTGAACGAGCTTCCTGCGGAGTTAACAATTCCGGCACCGACAGGAGCACGGGCAAGCCGGTGTAGTGACGAGCGTCGTCCGAATTTTGAATCGTGAGTAAGCGTGGTCCTTCGAAGACTCCGACCAGCAGCAGGCCGAGACCGAGACCGGCTCCTAATCCGAGCGCGGAAAGCATCATGCGCTTCGGTGCGACCGGCTTCTGGGGCAGGTTCGCGGCGTCGACAACTTCGATGCCTTCGCCTTGTTGCTGCGTGATTGCTTCTGTATTCAGGCTGATCTTCTGTTGCTGTCCGAGCAGCTCATCGTACGCTGCTTTCTTCGTCTGATAGTCGCGTTCGATCGCGCTCAACTCGACATCGACGCCCGGAACTTTGTTGATGCGATCGACGAGAGTGTTGATCGCGGTCTGATTATCAACGAGTGCCTTTTGCTGCCGCTTGATTTCGTTATCGGCCATGTCGATCTGGGCCTGCACGCTGTTTGCGGTCAGATCCGGACGCTTTGAAAGTCGCTCCTGTTTCTCCTTGATCTTCTCTTTCCATTCCTTATCCATGTTGTCCATCTGTTGCTGGACCTCATCGACCTCTTTTTGCTTCGCGATCACGTCGGGATGGATGTCCTTGTATTGCTGCTTGAGACTGGTAAGCTCACCCTGGAGCTGCGCTCTGCGCGACACCAGTTGCGACCAACCCATCGTCGTCTTGGGATCGGTAAGAGTCTCAGCAGCGTCTTCGATACTGGTCGAATAAGCCTTTTTCAGTACCGCCAACTGGTTTGCTGCCGATGCGCGTTGATCCTGGAGACGGCCGATCTCGGTCATCAGCGCTTTCTGTTCTTCTCTCAGACCGGTGAGCTGATTGAGCATCGGCTGAACTTCGGTCGGCAGTGTGCCCAACTTGCTGTTCTTGAAATCCAGCATCTGCTTATCAATCGCGGCGAGGGCCTCGCGAGCCTGGGCGACCTGGTTGTCAATGAAGTTCTTGGCAGCCAGACCGGAGCTTGTTTGATTCTGGGTTTGAACGCTGGTGTATTTTCCCGCCAGCTCCTGTGTAATCACCTGGGCTATCCTCGCATCGCGGTATCGATAGCTGATGTTGAAGCCGTTGGTGATGTCGTTACGAGTGGTGTTGACCTTGACGTTGACGTCTCTGCGCATCATTTCGATGATGCTTTCGATGGGCTCACCGCGCAGACGCTCAGACTTGTAAAGGTCATACTTTTGGACCAGCGGCTCGAGAGAGCTGCGGCTCTGTACGACCTGCGCGATACTCGCCAACTGGCGCGTCAAGTTATCTTCCGTCTCCGACGTTACGACGGACTTGGGGAGCGTTGAGGGTCTGACCACGATGAGGGTCGACGACTCGTAAACATCGGGCAGACGATAGACCACCCACGACACCGCCGTGGTAATAGCGATAGCCGGAAGAATCAGCAGCCACTTGCGTCGCTGCAAAATCTTTAAGTACTCACTTGGTTTTCGTTGTCTGAACTCAGCGCTCATAACCCACTCCTAATTAAAGATGCCAGGGGCTTGTCCCGTGGAGTCTCACGTTTGTTGCTAAAGTGAAGCCAAGGCTTTCCTGGCCTCGTCAACATCTGCGAAAGGTGCTTTCTCGTTAAGTCGAATCGCAATCTCCAACTCGCGACG
>DATDFT010000296.1:0-21981 GCA_036522475.1 Pyrinomonadaceae bacterium
CATCCTGAAAATCTTGTAAATCCTGTCCTAAACACCGATCCACTCCTTGCAATTTCCGGAAAACAGCCGGCTGACGTCGCGCGAGATTTCGTCCGCGGTGACCGCCCGTCCGCTAAGCAAAAGTTGCTGGTACGTGTCGCAGAGCGCGTCCGCGATCTCTTTGCGCGCGTGTTTCCACTTGTAAATGAGTTGCTCGAGCACGCGGGCATCCGAGTGCTGCGGGATGAAGCTCGCGCCCAACATCTCGAGTCGCTCGCGCGTGATCTCGGAAACGATCGAAGGATTGTTCAGGAACCACCAGCAACCAAACGGCATCAGGTTGTTGAACTTCCGCGCCGCCACACACAGCTCATGCTGGTTCTCACGCGAAAGAAATGTCGCTAAGAACTTCACGTCCGGATACTCACCACAAATTCTTTCGACGCTCGTTACATCAGCTTTGCCGACACCATCACCAGCCTCACGCAAGTTCGGGTTAACACGCCGGCGCACACCAACCATCAACGTCAATGGAAGCCCATGCTCCTTCACGGTTAGCAAAACGACTTCACGCAGCAATCGATCGCGTGTGTCGTCAGCCGGAAACTTAAAGTCGGCCGGCAACGACACTCCCATGTAGACGGGTTGCATCCGCTCGATCCATCGATCGAGAAAACGTCGCTGCTCAGCGACGGTTAACGGCACTCGCTCCCAATGGTTGAGCAAACGATCCAATCGCAACGACGACTTGAATCGATGGTCCACGTCGACGTCACTTTCCCAGACGCGTCCTTCCGTCGTGTCGAGGGGATCGTTCGTCATTACGACGCCGCTCACGCGCGCGATGTCGAAGACTTGATCGATTAATTCCGTTCGACTGTGCGACGCGAAGAACGCGCGTGCCTCTTTCAGATCATCAGCGCGTGTATCAAGACCAAGAACGTCGAGCACCGTTACGATTCCGCGCGCGGCTTCTGACGTTGGCGTGTTCTCGACGAACAACGTCCGCCACACGAGATCAGCTTGTTCCGTTTTTGAGAGACGCCAGAATTGATCGGCCGCGATCTTCGTCGAGCGAAACGTTTCGGCGGTCAGATAATGATAGGTCAGCAGCTCATCGATGCCCGACAGGCACATCTCATTGAACTCAGGCGGAAACAGGTGCGTGTGTACATCCGCGACCGGTGTCGAGTTCACGATCAACTCAACTTGCGCACGCAGCTCTGTCGTATCTGTAAGCAACTGACTTTCCGTTGACGTAACCATATTTAATTTGGAATCTCCGGCACGCGGCCATCAAGCGGATCGGCCCAACGATCGTTCGGTATCCTCGGCGTCCAACCAGGCCGCAACGGATCCTGATCGTAAGCATACGACCCTAAACGCAGGTACAACTCACGATACTCAGCAACCTTCTCGCGATCCAGCTTAACACCCAAACCCGGCGACGTTGGTACCGCGATGCAGGCATCTTCGTACTTCAGCTTGCCGCCGGCGATGATGTCATCGGCCAGGTGATGATAATGAGCGTCGGCTGCGAACGACAGATTAGGAATCACCGCGCCGAGGTGCAACATGGTTGCGAGTTGGATTCCGAGCTCGCCTGACGAATGCACCGCGACGCCGAGTTGAAACGTGTCGCAAACGCCGGCCGCTTTCACACAAGCACGAATGCCGCCCCAGAACGTCGTATCGAGCAACACCACGTCGACCGCGGTTTTCAAAACGTTCGCCGCGAGTTGCTCGAAGTTCACCACGACCGTGTTCGTCGCGAGCGGCATCCGAACTTTTTCACGCACGCGGCGCATTCCGTTCATCCCAAACACCGGATCTTCAAGGTAGTCGTTGCGAAGATCTTCGATCTGCTGTCCAAACCAGATGGCAGTCTCGGTGGACCAGACGCCGTTCGGGTCGAAACGAAAGCGATCGCCGGGCAGCGCTGCGGCAAGCGCGCGATAGCATTCGAGCTCGTACTCCGGCGGAAACACACCGCCTTTCAACTTGTGTGAAGTGAAACCATAACGCTGCTTCAGCGACTTCGCGGCTTCGACCAGTTGCTCGACTGTTCTGACCTCGCCTTCTTTACCCTGCGGGTTCGCATAACAAAAGAACAGGTACGAAGCGAACGGCACGCGCTCGCGCAAACGCCCACCGAGAATTTCCGAAACAGGCACGCCCCACTTTTGTCCGAGAATATCAAGACACGCAAACTCGAGCGCCGCAAACATCTGCGTGCGATTGTTGTAGAGCGACGCCGTCGGATTGCAGATTAGAAATCGCAGTTCTTCAAGGCGCGCCGGATCGTGGCCCACAACGTAACTCTTGAGCACATGAAATGCCGCCTCCGCCGACTCGCCACCACCGCCCATCTCACCCAGGCCAACGAGACCTTCATCCGTCTCGACTTCGATGATCGTGCGCACGAAGCGTCCCCAGTGACACCCATTCGCATGACGCAACGGCGCCTCAATCGGAACAGTCACTGTAGTCGCACGGATATCGCTGATTTTCATTTTATTCAGCCGCGGTTAAAAATCCAGCGACTTCTTCTTGTACTCAGCCAGTGGATGCGCCGCGTGCTCAACTCCATTCGGCAGCGGCCGTTTCGCGAACGTTTGAAAGTAGAGCAGACACGCATCACGCCACCAAATTGCATCACGCTCTTGTATCGCCAGTTTCTTCGCAATCGCGGCGTGCCGCTCCGGATCGATTGCGTGGTCCAACGTCGCCCACGTCGCGCGCGTCGTTCGAACCCAATCGACACCGCGTTGATAGTGCAGCGCCATCTCGTCCCAAAGCGTCCCGCCCGATTTCATCCTGTGGTCCCACGATACGTGATGAAACCACAGCAGAAACTTTTCCGGACAACTTTGCACATCCGAAAACTGCCGGCGCACCGGCAGATGATACTGGCTGACCGTGTTGCTGCCGGTCTTCGTGCGATCGAAGCCGATGCCGAATACGTCTGCTTTGTGATAGTAAACCGGGTTCCAGTCCTCGCGTTTTTCTGTGTCCCACCACGGCGCTGGTCCATAGTGATGCCCGCCCCAGAACAGATGATGCAACCCGAGCGGCGTCATGTAATCAACTACTGCATCGTGCGATTCGAGCATCAGTTTCACGATCGTCGCGACCGCGCGCGCGTCGTGCGTGAGCGTCATCCGGGTCCATTCAATCGCGATCTGTTCCGACGAGAGCTGCGGATTCCACGCGAGCCGCCCGAACGCATACCAGTTTGCCTGTAACAGATCGTAGCCGGTCCAGTTTCGAGTGGAACCTGTGTTTGCAACTCCTGCGATACCCGTCAACCGCTGATGATAGATCGTACCATCAACGATCTTTGCGACTGTCGAACCGCGACCACGCGCGTACGTGTCCGAATCGAGAAACTCGCGCCACATCGTCGCCAGAAAAACGAAGTGATTTGAAAAGCCGAGATACTCCTGCGTGATCTGCAACTCGGGCATCACTTGCGTGCGCGGCATCGCGCCGAAAAGCGGATGAAACGGCTCGCGCGGTTGGAAGTCGATTGGCCCATTCTTCACTTGCAGCAACACATTCGGCGCAAACTTGCCGTCGAACGGCTGCAGGTTCTCGTAGGCGGCGCCGGCGCGGTCGTAACCCGGCTTCTCGTCGTAAACAAACGCGCGCCACATGACGATTCCGTGATGCGGCGCGACAGCAGCCGCGAGCATGTTCGCGCCGTCAGCGTGCGTGCGATTGTAAGTTCGTGGTCCGGGCTGGCCTTCGCTGTTTGCCTTCACGAGAAACCCGCCGAAGTCCGGAATCACTTTGTAGATCTCATCCGCCTTCCGTTTCCACCACACGATGACCGCAGCGTCGAGCGGATCAGCGGTCGGAAGATGGTCCACCTCCATCGGCGCCGAAAAGCGCGCTGAGAGATACACCCGAATTCCGTAGGGACGGAACACGTCAGCAATCGCCGCCACTTTGGCGAGATATTTCGCGGTCAGGATCTCAGCGTTCGCGTTGACGTTATTCAGGACTGCGCCATTGATGCCGATCGAAGCGTTCGCTCGAGCGTAGTCGCGCAGGCGCGGTTCGATGTGGCCCGGCAGGTCGCCCCAATTCCACAAAGACTTTCCCGCGTAGCCTCGTTCGATGCTGCGATCGAGATTGTCCCAGTGATTCAGTAAGCGCAGTTTCAATCGCGGGCTTTGATCGATCTGAAAACGATCGATTGGTTGTTCAGTCTGGAGCAAACGCAGGAAGTGAAACGCGCCGTAGAGTGTGCCGATGTCAGTTGTGGAAGCAATTACAATAACGTCCCTGACCGTGCGGATGCGAAATCCTTCTGGTCCAAGGCTCTTCAACTCCGGTTCCCATTGCAGCTTGCGAATCAGAGTTGAAGTTTGCGGAAGACCAACGACGACGGAAGCGTCGTCACGATCTCCGACTTCGACATGCGTGCCGAGCAACCCGCTACAGCCCTGACTGAGTTCGCTACGAATCAGATCAAACGTCGCAGAGTTTCCCTGCACAGAGATCGACTTTATGCGCGAGCGGTATGTGTTTGACGATGGAAGCTGGTCATAACGCAACCACAAACGATAACCATCATCGGCCTTCACATTAGTAGCCACAAAAAGGCACATAAGGCACCCAAAGAAAATTTTCATTGGTTTGTTTTGTGCCGTTTGTGCCTTTTTGTGGCTCACAATAGACCTTGTTTGCGAAGGAACTCGCGGATTTTGTTGTAGCTGTCCTTCATCTCTTCACGATTGAACCCGCCGTGTTTGCGACCGCGGATCGTCACCAGTTCATTCGGCACTTTCGCCTTCTCGAGTAACTGATGCAAACGAACCGAATCAGCGTACGGCGCCACGTCGTCGTTCTCACCATGAATCGTAATGATCGGCGGCAAACCTGCGCGAACGTTGTTGACGGGAGAAAGCTGCTTCGCGAGTTGCTCGGCGTTGCTCATACTTCCAAACCACTCGCGCGCGTAGTTCTTCGCGTTTGGACCATCGAGCAGCGCCGCAACGTCACTGATCCCAAACCAGTTAACAATCGCCGCGACTTTCAGCTCCGGAACAGTTGCCGTATTCCAACGATCGTTTCCCTCGACGACACACTGACGATCGAAAACGTTGCCGGCCGGCAACATGCCCGTGATCAACGCCAAGTGTCCGCCGGCAGATGTTCCCGTCAACACGAACCGCGTTGGATCGAGTGAATAATCACGAGCGTGATTCGTGATCCACCGCAGCGCGCAGCGTGCATCTTCGACCGCCGCAGGCGCCGGCGCCTGATGCCCGAGGCGATACTCGACGTTGACCGCAGCCCAGCCGAGCTCGAGATACGGCAACAGGTAAAGCACGTTGCGTTCTTTTTGTCCGTCGACCCAACCGCCGCCGTGAAATAGTATCAACGTCGCTACCGGCCGCGTTCTGTTCTTCGGAAGATAGAGATCGAGTTTCAGTTCGACATTGCTGGCCTTCGCATACGTGACGTTGGGAAAGATGTCGTAATCGCCGGCAGCGTAATCGAGCCAGCGATCGGAAGTTGTTTGGCCGTAAGCAGGCCCGCAGATTACGCAGATTAAGAAAAAGATCTGCGTAATCTGCGGATAACTATTCTTTGTTCTCATGCAAGTCAGAAACTAAGCCGTATCCCGAACCGCCACTGCCGCGATTGGTTTGGCCCGTACGTCGATGTGATAAAACCGAACGTGGCATTATTAATGTCAGACTGCGGATTCGCAAAGTTCGCATGGTTCGTCGCGTTGAGCGCTTCGGCCCGAAATTGCAACTTGACGCTCTCTGAAAAGTTGAACGTTCGATACAGACTCAAGTCAGTCTCGAAGAAGCCGGGACCACGAAGCGTGTTGCGTCCAACCGTTCCAAAACGCGCGCCGGTCTCGGGCGCCCACGCACAATTCGACGTGCAGTTTACTCCAAGCACCGTATTGTCAAACCATACTCCGGAACTCGAGCCACGCTGAGCCGTAGTGCCGACTCCTTCCAAAATGCGAATCGTCGGGTTGAGTTGATTCGGCACTTGAGCGCTCCCGCCCGCGAGCAAATTCGGCGCACTGCCTTGAATAACATAGATCGGAAGTCCGCTCATGATGCTCATCACTCCGCTAATCTGGAAACCACCGAAGACCGCGTTCGCCCAGCCTTCACGCGCCATTCGTTGATCCTTTCCGAACGGCAGGTCGTACACGCCGTACATCTGTAGATTATGCTCGCGATCGTAACTGGCAAGACCGCGGTTGCGTTGTTTCTCGGGCAGATACTGAATCCTCGGACCCTGATCGTTGTCGGCAAAGTTGATCGTCTTGGACCATGTGTACGCCGCGCCGAACAGCGAGCTGGCCCAGCGACGCGTGAACAACGCCTGAAGTCCGTCGTACGTAGTTGTCCCGTAGGGCTGGATCGAGTTGATATCCGCCTGGAGACCGAACCTCGTAAAGAGCGGACGACCAGCCGTTCCGGTTCCCGGCGGGCCTGCGTTGATGTTGATGAATCCCATCTGATCGACTGCGCGCGTGCCAACATATCCGACCTGACCCACAAACTTCCATGGCAACTGACGTTCGATGATGAAGTTGAACGAGTGAATTTCCTTGCGCCGCGGTTCTTTTGGGAAAGTTGTGGTGCCGGTATTCGCAGGCAGCGAAAGAACTCCCTGGGTGAGATCGGGCGGCGTGCTCGCGTTGATGAGTCCCTGCCGCAGAGTGGTAACTGGAATGAACGCGTTGTTCGTGCCGTTGAAATTGATCGCCGGCATGGACCAGATGTTCGCGATTGGAAACGCATTTCTCACATCCTGGAACGGCCTCGGATCTGCCGACTGTCCATAACCGCCACGAAGCACAGTCTTGTCGTTCCAACGAAATGCAATACCTATGCGTGGCAGAAACTGGCCTGTTCCGGAATCGGCGCCGCTGTCGAACGGCACTCCACTCAAACCACCAGTGAAGACCTTGCCCAAATCCGGATCGAAAAGATTGATGCCCGTGTGATCTTTTCTCGGCACACCAAACAGCTCCCAGCGTAGACCGTAAGTTAATGTAGTGCGACGACCGATCTGCCAATGGTCGCGTGCGTAAAGTGCGTACTGCCTCCACCAAACCGAGTTCGGATTGCGGAGTTGGTCCACCTTGCCCGCCTGCGCCGGTAGCCCGAGCAGAAAGTCGGCCCAACTGTGAAAGAGCTGGCTCTCGGCGATGCTGGCTGCGTTTCCTTGCAAACGCGTCGCGGTACCGCTGAAACCGAAACTTCCGCGCACAGTCTGAAACGCTCCACCTTGCGGTTGGAAATGGTTGAGCTGCGGGTTGAGATAATCGGCTCCGAACCGGAACGAGTGAGTTCCCTTGAGCCACGAGAGATTCGCGGCGGCAACGTACTGATTATCGCGGAACAGGAACGGATTGCCCGTGTTGTCGTTGCCGATGTTGGTCCAACCGCCGTTGATCTGAAACGCGGGCACGCCGCCTTGCAGGTGATCCGGACCATTGGTGCCGGGGATGTGCAATACGTCCAGTCCGAAGTTTGAAACTATGTCGAAGCCTTCTGCACCGAGTCGCTGTCGCGTGTAGCCAACGTTCGCATCCAGCACCAGTGTTGGACTGAAGGTGTAAGTCGAGCCGACGCCAAACACATTGATCAATCCGGGAGCGGTGCCCAGGTGGCCGCCATTCAAAGCAGGACCACTGACCTCTCCAAAAATCGGTGGGTCGATGATCAGCGTGGGCGAACGGCTGTAACGACCAAACAATGTGAGCTTGCCGCCGTCGTAATTGATCTTGATATCCGCGTTCGTGCGGTTGAACTCGGCGACTCCCGCGGTTGCAAAGTTGTTCGTGAAGCCGGGCTGGTTCGGCAACGGCAAGCGCTTCATGATCTCGAGTGCCGCGATATCGATCCGATTACCGGGAATCGTGTTGTTTGGAAAAGGCGTGCGCAGTGCCGGGTTCGGATTTGACGCCGGGTCGTAGACTGTGATGCCGGTGCCGGTAAAGTTCACGTTACCGTTCGCGTCAGGACGCAGGCTTGCTGGCGCAACACTCGCCGTTGCTCCCGCAGCATTTCGCTGTGTCGTGCGTTCGAGATCGGTGAAGAAGAAGAGTTTGTTCTTGCCGAGCCACGTCGCTGGTCCACCCTCGCCAAACTTCGGCAGCACCACAGGACCACTGACGGCATAACCAAACTGCGCGAGAATGTTCTTCGGATTATTCACCTGGTTAGTAGGTTGAAAGAAGTTGCGCGACCTGAAGCGGCTGTTGGTGTCGTAAAACCAACCGGCGCCGTGAAAATCGTTGCCGCCCGTTTTGATACTGACGTTGATCGCCGCCCCGCCCGCGAGTCCCTGTTCAGCGTCGAACGCGTTGGTGACAACGTTCACTTCCTGGATCGCTTCCGCCGGTGGCACATAAACGGTGTTCGTCGGCAGCCAGGGATAAATGACGCTTGCACCGTCAATACGCGTGTTGTTCTGCAACCGCGAGACGCCGTTCACGTTGTAAGAGATCGATCGCTGCGGGTTGCCGGCGGCTGAGTTATCTTCGCCGCTGCCAGTGGCGTTCAGGAAAAAACTTCCCGTACCTCTGGTCGTGCCGGGGATCAGTTGCAGGATGCTTTGGTAGTTGCGACCGACACTGCCGAAGAGCGGAAGATTGTTGATCTGCCTTGCTGACTGCGTGACGTTCACGTCGGCTCGATCCGTTTGCAGCGCGAGCTCCTGACCGGCAGTGATGAGCACCGTCTCCTCCAGTCCTCCGACTTCCAGTTGCGCATCGAAACGAAATGTTTTGTTCGCCTCGATCCGCACATCTTCTTTCAGCGTCGTTTTGAATGACGTGCGGGAGATCGCCACTTTGTAAACGCCCACTTGCAGATCGTGAAACGTGTAAGCGCCACGCTCATCGGTCATCGCGGTGGTTACGTCGCCGGTGGCGACGTTGGTGAGATCGACTTTCGCGCCGGTCACGGCAGCTCCGTTCGGATCCGTAACGTTGCCGACGAGGGATCCGTAAAGGACCTGCGCTCGGGCGGCAGCGGATGCCGCGAGCACGAAGAAAACCAAGAGCGCCAGGTCATGTGCATTGCGTTTAGTTCGCTTCGGAAAGGCTGTGAAGGTAAACATAAGTCTCTCTCCTGTTCGGGTTGTGACGTTTTACATGTGGCGCCGTCTGACCGGAGGGCTCCGAGCCATTTAGTTCGGGACCACAACAAAATGCGCAAATAAAAAGCACTCACGCGATCGCGGGAGCGCCGAAGTGTTTCAGTAAAACCAGTGCGATCGTGCCGCGCAGACGTGGTTGGGTGATCGGATCACTCGGTACGATCTGCGTCTCGGCACGCGTGAAAGAGTGTTGCCTGACTGTTTCCTTGATTATCGGACCAACCTGGTGCCAGGCACGTGTGACTTCGCCGACGATAACGATCATGTCCGGCGCGAGACCTGCGACTAAAGGCGCGAGGCCCAGTCCCAGCCACTTCGCCATCTGTCGCAAGGCCTCGACTGCCTTGCCGTCACGTTGTTCGGCGAGTCGCAACAGGTGCTCAAAACTGATCGTCTTTTCGATGATAGTGGAACGGCGTCCGCGGCTTGTCGAACTTGCCTGCGAGTAGTAACGAACCGCCGCGGAGTTGGACGCATACATTTCCCAGCAGCCGCGATTGCCGCAACTGCACTCGAGCCCATCCTGGACGAGGGCGGCGTGTCCGAACTCGCCCGCGGTACCGGTCGAACCCTGGACCAACTGGTGGTTGAGTATCAGTCCGCAGCCGATGCCTTCGGAGACTGTGACGACCACCAGATTGCGCAAGCCTTCGGCGCGGCGGCCGAAGCAGATCTCTGTAAGTGCACAGGAATTTGCGGCGTTTTCAAGCTCAACCGGCAGTTTGGTTGCTTTCTCGAGCGGCGTTTTCAAATCGAAATCTCGCCACCCGAGGTTGGGAGCGAACACGAGTTTCTTGCTTGCGAGATCGACGCGGCCGGGGAGACTCACGCCGATGCCTTCACACGTCAGCTCGGGTCTGGTCTCGATCAGTTTGCGTACTCGTGGAACCAGTTCGGCGACGAACTGGTTCGGATCTGCGGGAGTCGGCAAAGAGTCCTGCGCGAGAAAGTTAGCGTCGAGATCGGCGAGCGCGAGCGTCGTCGTGATCGGACGCACGTTGATGCCGATGATGCCGACACGCTCTTTGTTCAGGTGCAGGAATGTCGGCCGGCGGCCTCTGGCTGTGTGCCCGTTGGCACCCTCTGTGATCCATCGCTCTTTGATGAGCTGTTCGGCGATCACTGACACGGTGCTGCGTTGCAGACCTGAATGGCGGGCCAGGTCGGCACGGGAGATCGGCTGATGTGTTCGGATCAGATTGAGAACGATACGCCGATTGATATCGCGCGCAGTCTCGCTCGTAGCAACCTGAAAATTGGACAGATCGATTCGTCGCACGGCGGCTTTGCCGTATCTTTTACACTAATGTCCTGGTTGGTGGCGATTTAATTCGTGGCGCGAACTAATACCACGAGGTTTGGAAGCAAGTCAATAAAAATCTGCGGCTACGGTTGATCCAAAAATACATAACGAGGACGGGTTTGATCTGCCTCCGCGCGGGATTCAACATCGAGACGCATCACTTGCCCCTCCCGAACCGTTGGCCATTGCGGCAATCGCGGTCCGTTAGGATCAGCCCTCTTGATGAAGTTCGCAAAATAGTTCTCCATCAACGCTGAGACTTTGTAATCGTCCGGAGTCCATGCGTAGACGTTGTTCACGTCGAGATTACCGAGCGCGTATTCAATCTCAGCAGAGTGCACGGCGCCTCGCGCGGGAGGATTGTTACCCGTTCGCGATGCTGGTCGCGGGCGAGCGTAGAGATAACGATAGACACGCGCGCCACTCGTCTTGCCATGCAAATCGATCCACTTCCAAGTGCTGTACGCGATGAAGCGATCACTGGCGAGGTCGGTTGCCGCTCGCACAACTTCCTCGCGTGTCGTCGCCGGATAAAGCTTCAGCGCCTCGCCAGCTCGTGGTCCATATTGCTTTGCCAAAATCTTCTTGTAGTTTTCGGGTGTCGGTTCATCCGATCCAAACAAAAACTGCCAACCTGCCTCCTCGGAATTCCAACCGGCCAGCAGAGGGACTCGCGCCTGTTTGCCCGACGCATAAATCGTTGCCGGATCTGCGGGCAGAAAGTAACCATCAATTGTTATCGGAAACCGTCCCACAACGCCGCGTTTGTACGCGGGCTCGAGGATCTGTTGCACAGGCATGGCGCGCAGTGCAGCCAACGATTCGGCACCGAGACTCGCAACGAACTTGCTTCCGTCCGCTTCTGCTTGCGCGAGCGGCACCGCGGAAAGCGCGCCTGTGATCGCACCGCTTTCTCCGATTGCACCCGCGATCAGATCTTTTGAAAGCGGAGAAACCATGTGCGCGCTCACGGAGATCGACCCGGCAGACTCACCGGCAATCGTGACGCGCTTCGGATCGCCGCCAAAGTTCGCGATGTTCTGCCGCACCCAACGCAAGCCGGCGTTCTGGTCCAAAAGGCCGTAGTTTCCCGATGCTTTGTGAGGCGACTCTTTGGTCAACTCCGGAAGGGCGAGAAAACCAAACACTCCGAGCCGGTAGTTAACTGAAACTACCACGATACCCTTTGCGGCCATACTCTCGCCGTCGTAGCGCGGTTCTGAGCTGTCGCCGTTGACGAAGCCGCCGCCATAAAAGTAGACGAGCACCGGAAGTCGTTCTTGATTTGATTTGGCAGGAGTCCAAACATTCAAGTAGAGACAATCTTCACTCACTCCGTTAGAGCGATAGCGTATGTCATCAAAAACCACCGCCTGCATACAGCGTGGACCAAAGTCGACCGCCGGTCTGGCACCGGTCCAATTCTTCACCGGCTGCGGCTCTCGCCAACGCAACTCACCGGTCGGCGGCTGAGCAAACGGAATACCTCTGAAGATTCGAACACCCGACGGCTGCACGCCGCGTCCGTCGACAAGACCGTTAGCAGTCCGGACCACATCCGCAGCCGTCGCGGCCACGACGCTGCAAAGAAACATGACAATCAGAAGCAGAAATTTGTTCATAGGCCCGTGCAGTTTACGAGAGCTTCGGTCAAAACGCGATCTAATCTTCAAGACGAGTACGCGGTAAGCAGGAGCGGGGGCAGGCTTGCGAGAAAGGCGTGAGTGTGATTCGATGCCCAGCAATCAAGTCGATCTCGCCAAATCAGGAGAATAGTCATGCAAGTGTTCGTCGAACGTCGCCTTGTGTACCCCACGCTGGTGCTGTTGATCGTCGCCGTCGCGTTACTCGTCCCACGATCGCAAAGCGCCGCTGCGGACTCGTTTTCTCTCGAACAGATCAAGAGCTATCCGTTTCCTAACGAGCTAACTGCCTCCGCGACGGGCGAACGAATCGCGTGGGCCTTCAACGAGCGTGGCTCTCGTAACGTCTGGGTTGCCGAAGGACCCGATTTCAAAGCGCGACGACTGACAAACTACGAAGTCGACGATGGCCAGGAGCTGACAAGCCTGGTGATTTCCGCCGACGGCAAGTACGTCGTTTACGTTCGCGGCGGCGATCACGGCTCGAACTTCGACAGTTCCGTCGGCGTCAATCCAGCAATGTCGACCACGCAGATGAAGGTCCAGGTTTGGAGCGTTCCTTTTGCCGGCGGCCAACCAAAGCTGGTGGGTGATGGTGACGAACCGTTAATCTCGCCGAAGAGCGATCGTGTGGTGTTCGTTAAAGAGCGCGGCATTTGGTCGGCGCCGATTGACGCGTCAACTCCGGCGAAACGATATTTCTACGCACGCGGCGATTGCGGTGAGCCTGAGTGGTCACCTGACGGATCGCGGCTCGCGTTTGTTTCCAATCGCGGTGACCATTCGTTCATCGGCGTCTTCACCAACGACGCGACACCGATTCTTTATCTCGCGCCTTCGACTTCGCGCGATGCAAGTCCGCGCTGGTCGCCTGACGGAAAGCGAATCGCGTTTGTGCGACGACCCGGAAACGGCGGCGCTCCTGAACCAGCCCTGGAGCGACGCCCGCAGGCGTGGTCCATCTGGACCGCGGACGCCACGAGCGGCGAAGGTCAACAGCTCTGGAAAAGCCCGTTCACGTTGCGCGGCTCGCTGCCAACCACTCATGGCGAGACAAACCTGCACTGGGCCGCGGCGGGTCGCATCGTGTTTCTGTCTTACGTCGACGGCTGGCCGCACCTCTATTCGATCTCCGAAAACGGCGGCGAGCCGTTGCTCCTGACGCCGGGCAACTACATGGCCGAGTACATCTCGATCAGCAACGATCGTCGTTACCTCGTCTTCGCCGGAAATGCCGGCACTGATGCTAACGATATCGATCGCCGTCACATCGTGAGAGTTCCTGTCGATCGCGCCGAACCTAAAGTGATAACTCCCGGCAAGGGACTCGAGTGGACGCCATTCGTCACGGGCGACGGCAAGTACATCGCGTATATCGCTGCGACTGCTCAACGACCTCCGCTCCCAACCGTGATCTCCGCAAACGGCGGTAAGTCGATCACGCTCGCGGAAGATCGCGTGCCGGGTAACTTTCCGGCTGCGCAACTCGTCACACCGAAAAAAGTGGTCTTCAAAGCGCCGGATGGAATTGAGATTCACGGACAGTTGTTCGAAGCTGCCGGCGGCGCGGCGAAAAAGCCTGCGATTGTTTACGTTCATGGTGGTCCACCGCGGCAGATGCTGCTCGGCTGGCACTATTCGGATTACTACACAAACGGATACGCGTTGAACCAGTATCTCGCGAGCCGCGGTTACGTGGTTCTGTCAGTCAATTACCGGCTCGGCATCGGCTATGGTCATGATTTTCATCGGCCGCCGGATGCCGGCTCGCAAGGTGCTTCCGAATACCAGGACGTCAAAGCAGGCGGTGAGTATCTACAGCAGTTAGCCCAGGTTGACGCGAAGCGCATCGGCATCTACGGCGGGTCGTACGGCGGCTTTCTGACAGCACTGGCGTTGGCGCGTGATTCGAAGTTGTTCGCCGCCGGCGTTGACATTCACGGCGTACACAATTGGACCGCAGAACGTGCGTCGGGTTTGCTCGAGAATCGATACGAGAAGATTCCGGATGTTCAGCAGGCGCTCGACGTTGCGTGGCAGTCATCGCCTGTGTCGGCGATCGCGAGCTGGAAGTCGCCGGTGCTTTTGATCCATGGTGACGACGATCGAAACGTTCGTTTCAGCCAGACGACAGACTTGGTTAGGCGATTAGACAAGGCTGGCGTGAGCTATGAAGAGTTAGTGATACCCGACGACACTCATCACTTCATGCGCCACGCGAACCTCGTGAAGGTTGATGCGGCAGTGGCTGCTTTCTTCGACCGCATTTTCGGAATGAACCGCAGCAGCGAATAGCGCGCTGCTACTGTGCGACGAAGTTGTACTGAATCACGCCGGTAACTCTGACGGGTACGCCGGATAAACGTGTTGGAGAGAAGCGAGCCTGTCGCGCGGCAGCAACACAAGCAGCCTGCAATAAGGGATGGCCATCGACGGCGTGTGCTTCGATGACGTTACCTTCTTCGTCAATGAGGACCTGGACGATAACTGTGCCGGCAACATGTGCCTTGCGGGCAAGCGCCGGGTAAGGTGGGTATGGCAGCGCTAAAGCCTTTCCGTTGAGCACGCCACCCTCGATTTTCTTGCCCTCAGTTGGCTCGGCGCCCGTGCCCATGACAGTAACAAGAGGCGCTTTGACCGCCAAACTAGAACTCACGGTCTGCCAAAGCTGAGCTCCAACTGACTCATCTGTCTCTGATCTAACAAACGCAAAACCTACGAGATGCAAATTCCACCACCCCCAGATCACTTCACCAGTCTTACGTGTGGATCGCAGTCGAATCCCTTCTGCTTGCTGCGTTCCAATCTGCGTTTGGAAAGAAGTGCGCTCCGGAGGGTTCTTACCCTGACCGAATGTAAGCACTACCGCCTTCAGTAATCGTTCTCGGAAGGTCTCGCTCGCTGTCGGCAAATCCGTTTCCAGCACCAGATGTCGCGTTACACGTATCGTAAGCTGCACCGAACTTCCTTTGCGCGTGATTACAAACTGTTGCGCTTCTGGTGTGCTCTCGTCCGCAAGTGAAAATCCTGACGGATAGTCAAGAGATATTTCGCCGGCGGCAAAATGACTTAACTCCGGGCCAGCGGATTGGGCGTAACTGCTCACACTGAGGAATGACAAAATTATTCCGATACACAGGACGACTTTACTAGTTGAGGTCATAAAGCGTTTCCCTTTCATTGATTCATTGTTACATATATTAGCCGACTTCTTGTACTCAATTCCGGCGAGTAGTAAGCATTTCACGCAAACGCGCAAAGAGGACGCAAAGACCGCAAAGATTTCCCTGGTGTTTTTGTGTGAAACTACTCCACCGAGACCCACTCGACACTTGCGGGAAAGAGTTTTTTCTCCGGATCGATGGTGACGATGTAGGCGCCGAGCGCGCCGATGCGACGGTTTGGACCAAAGGTGATCTTGGGCATCAGGCCGGTGTCGTATTCATACAAGCCTTCAAGTGTCGTGACCAGCCGCTCGCGCGTCAGGTCCTTGCCGCACAATTCCATCGCATGGACCAGTATCTTCGCAGCCGCAATCGCCGACGCCTGCGCGGCGGCGTGCGTCGAACTCAACTTGTTTCGCTCCAGCAGTCCATTGTATTCCGCGGCGCCAGCGACTGAGACGTCCGCAGGCACGGTCGGAAACGCAAAGAACACGCGGTCCTTCATCTTCGCAGGCACGAGGTCGCCCGCGGTTCGTCCAACCATCGTTCCCAACATATACACGTTAGGGGTCCAGCCTGCCGCGTCTGCACTCTTGAAGAATGCCGCCGCATCATCACCTGAGCCGAGCATGAAAACAGTGTTCACGCCTTTCACTTTCAACTCCGCGACACAGTCTGCCGCCTTAAACCGATCGTGCGCATAGCGCACCTTCGTCAACGGTTGCCAGCCAAGCTTCTTCTCCTGATCCTCGATAGTCGCGGCAATGCCGCTGCTGAATTCACTATCGGGCGAGACGAGCGCCACGCGCAGATCGTTCTTCTTCGCCGCAAAGTTCACGAGACTGCGAGCCTGCTCTTTCAAGCCCGCGAGCAAATAGAAGACGTAGCGGTTAAGCGGCAGCGCGCGTTCCGGAAGCAAAGTGGATGGTCCAATTAACGGCACCTCTCGATCCCGGCTCAACGCTGCCACTCCCTCGTCCGCCCCCGCGGTTAAACCACTCACGATCGCAAATACCTGCTGGTCATCAATCAACTGCTTCATGTTTGCGACGGTCGCGCCCGCATCGCCGTTGAGCACACGCAAACGAATCTTGCGGTTGTAAATCCCACCGCGATTATTGATCTCCGCGAAGTACGCCTGAAGCACGCCTTCCATCGACTGCGCCAATCCGGTCAACGCAGTCTTCTCAGGTAGCAAGGTTCCGATCACGATTTCGTCGTTAGAGACACCCGGATCGAGATCGGTCTCGACTCGTTTCAAGTAGGCGATCAGATCCGACATGTCCTGTTGCGGCATGCGATACACAGGCATAGCGACGGCGAGTTTGTTGCCGGCAGGATCGACGCCGCCTGTCAACGCGCGAATGAATGACGTTTCGGAAAACGCACCGTGCTTACGCCCGTTGTCGTGACTGTGACCGTAAGGCTTGGTCAGGTTGGACCACGTCAGGTTGCCTGCGGTAACGCCGCCTTCGGTTTTTCCTTCGCCGCGCGCGCCGTGACAGCCTGCGCAAGTCAGAGTTGAAGCCGGCACGTCGATGTCATTCAGCAACGCGGTGATTTCCTGTCCCGAGGCGCTTTCGCCGCGGAGATAAAGCGCTTTCCCGCGTTTTTCTTCGACGGTTAACGGGCGGCGGTCCGATTGAGCGTAGACTGCTAGCGAGGCCGCAAAGAAGCACAAAAGAAATAAGAGAGTTTTCATTTCAGCTACCGATCGTTAATGACGTCGCCAACAATCCTGATCAACTCGTCTGACTTGGCGAGACCAAACGCTTTCTTCCAAAGTCCCTTCGGTTCGTTGCCGATGATGAGGACCGTGGTGTGATCGTTTTTGGTCTCGACGTACTGGCCCAGCTTGTAGAGCGCCCAATCGACGTTCTCTTTTTTGCCGGTCAGGAAGAGCCAACCGGGTTTTGCGTGAAATCGCCGGCTGTAATCTTTGAGTCGCGTCGGTGTGTCTGTTTCCGGATCGACGCTGATCGAGACGAGAAAGACTTCCTTGCCGAGGCGATCGCCGAGTGCGTCCTGGATTTTTTCGAGATTGCGATTCATCGGCGGACACACGCTCGTGCAGGTGCTGAAGAACGCGTTGATGATTACAACTTTCCCCTTCAGCACGTCCGAGTAGAAACGCATCTTCTGTCCGTCCTGATTGATCAGCTCAACGTCAGAGAAATATTTGGCCGCCGCCGATGGCGCGGGCTGTTGTTGACCAGCCGCAACGGACGCGAAGAAGAACAGGAGACAGAGAACTATCAGACCGGATTTACAGGACTGAACAGGATTTACAAGATGAATCCTGTCCATCTTGTTAATCTTGAGAATCCTGTTTAATAACGGCCGCTCAATTTGTGCTTTCATAATTCCCCCAAAGTACTTCTTTGATCAAGCCGACCATCTGCGACGCGCTGGCGAGGCCGTAGGTGCGCGTCCAGACATCTCGCTCGTCGTTGCCGATGATTACTGAGGGCGTGTGATCTTCACGACGTGCGGTCGAGGCTCCGAGTGCGCGCAGCAGGTGATCGATCTCTTCCTTGTTGCCCGTGACGAACGTCCAGCCTGGTCCGGCTTTGAATTTCGCGCCCCATGCTTTCAAACGTTCCGGCGTGTCAGTCAGCGGATCGACACTGACGGAAATGAAGTACACGTCTTTGCCAACCTTCTCTCCCAGCTCACGCTGCACGCGCGCAAACGTCGCACCGAGTGGCGGACAGATCGTCGTGCAGTTCGTGAAAATAAAGTTGACGGCAACGGTTTTGCCTTTGACCAGGTCGCTGTAGAAATGTCGAACGTTGCCATCCTGGTCCAACACCTCGACGTCCGGAATGTTGAGGGTCTTGCCTGATTCAGGAACAGCTTTCTCAGAGGACTCGGCCACCGAAGTCGTTTGCTTGACGAGGTCCATCTTGCACTTCGGACACCTGCCGGGTTTACTCGACTTCACTTCAGTATGCATCGGACAACTGTAGACAACGGGCGTCGAAGGTTTTCGTTGGGCCACCACATCTGAATGGCCGAACGCAAACAGCGCCAGCGTGACGATTATTAGCGTCTTCATTTCTTCACCTCCATCCCCTGCACTCCCTGCAACATCAGGTACGGCAGATCCTGGTAGCGCACGCCCATCGACGCCGACTCAACGAACACCATGTAGTAACCCGTCTGCGGCACATTGACGTCGATTTCGTACTCACCGTTACCTAGCGACTTCGCGATGTCGCGGCGCTGCCACGTGCCCGGCGACAGAAACGTCAGCACGCGCACGTCTTTGATATCGTCCTTGCCTTTGTTGGTCTTGGTATCGATCAGCTTGAATCGCAGCGGGAAACTGTGGCCCACCGGCAACTCGCGTTCTTTGATCTCATGTTCTAGACGCAACGCCACACTCTGGTCTTCTTTCAACCGTGGATTTACATCGGCGGTCGTTTCGAAACAGTGAGCGATTTGCGGCGAGTCAGTCAAAAAGGCCACGTCGTAGCGACCGCTGCGCGGCAACTTCACCGTCGTGGAATAAACACCGGGGGTTGTCTCGCGCAAACTGCGATCGACAATCGCGACCGCCATCGGTTCGCGCCGGTAGTTTTGAAAGTTACCCATCGGCGCGGCCATGCCTTCCGAGTAGTAATAAAGGACTCGATCGACCGGGTTCGCGACAATCACGGCGTTGCCTTCCGGCGCGGGCACGATCGAACTCGCACGCACGGGCGCAGAACCCTCGGACGGGATTCCCTGGCCACCGGGAAATTCGGTGATGTCGATCTCCGTGCCGATCGTCGCCAGCCGAATCAAGGCCACGCTCTCAGTCTCGAGCGATCTGATAAACGCGAACGTGTCGCTGAAGGTCACCTGATCGGGAGACTTACCGACTTTGACTTCGTGCAACACGCGATTCGAAGCAGTATCGAAAATGTTGACCGTGTTCTCAGCAGTGTTCACGAGGAATCCGTAGCGACCGCCGGGCGCGAAACGAACGAGGCGCGCTCCCGGTTTCGACTTGATGCGCGCCGGCACTTCGCCGTCAGTATTAATCACCGACACTGAATCATCAGTAACCGCGTAGACAGACTTGCTCAGTTCCGATAATGCAAGCGAAACCGGATTTGGACCAACCTTGACGTCCTTGATCTTCTCGAGCTTCGCAACATCGATCAGCGAGACTGTTCCGGCCTCGCGATTCGAGATAAACGCGAAACGATTGTCAGCAGTGACGACGATCTCGTGACGTCCGGCGCCGGTCGGGATCTGCGCCGCGACTTTCTGTGTGCCGACGTCAATCGCCGTGACCCCGCCATCGTCATTTCCGACCCACACATATTTCTGATCGGCCTGCAGCGCAATGCTCGTCGGCTTGATACCGGCGTCGACATAATTCACGACTTTCCAACTGCGCGTATCGATCACCGCGACTTGATTAACGAGCGGCAACGTCACGAAGAGCTTTTCGCGATCGGCTGTCAGAACCCAGTCTTCACCGGGACTCTTCATCATCACGAGCGTCAGAAGCTTGCTGCCGCCAAAGCCGAGCAGCGGATCGATCACAGAAATGTCAGCACTCTTGTTCAGCGCGAGAATGTAATAAGAATTGAGATCGATTTCGGGTCGCGCGCGCATGCTGCCGGTCATGTAAGACTGAATCTTCTGCCGGCACTGAGTGGCATCCGCAGCGGCGCCAAGACTGAGCCACGCCGAAAGGTTGAGACCTTTGACCGGAGTGCCGGTCGTCGTGTCAGTGACTTTGAACTTTATTTTGACGTCCTCGCCCGCTCTGAGCTTCGCGTTCGGTGACTGCGGCTCCGCGCTGTACTCGATCGCGATTCCCTGTTCGACCACCTTCTGTGTTGGCTGTTGCGCGAACGCGGCGGCGACGTTGATGAGTAGAAGTGTAAAGATTGCGATATATCGGATCATTTCTTCGTCTCCTGGCGTAAGGGGATAGGGACGAGTGCAGCCTGTCCCCCAACAGGCTGCACTCGTTGCGGTTGAGAACCAACCGCGGTCTGAGACACTTACGGTGTTACCCGGAAGACGCCCCAGATACCGCCGTCGAACTGAAACGACTCCTGTGTTCGATAGAGGTAGTCGCCCGCCACTCTTCGGGCGCCACCAGCACCGTTCGTTGGAATCACTTCATAGTGCGATGATGGTCCAATGCCGTACACCACACCTTTGTTTTCCGACAGCGGGTTGTTGCCAATCGATTTTGAGTTGTTTGTGAAAGGTTCATCCTGCCAGAAATGACCGTGCAGGTTGAAGAGGTTGTTGCGCATGTGTCCGTTCGCGTTCAATAAACGGAACCTGACTTCCTGACCGGCGCGCGCCGTGAACACCGGCGTTTGTGGGTCGCCACCAACGATCGCATTGGTAAGCACGTTGGTGAAGTCGAAGTTACGAGTAGTTTCGAACGGAGTTTCCGGTGCGTAGTTCATGCGTTTCCAGATCGGTTCAGTGCGGTAGTTGACTGCTTTCTGAGCGGAGTCTTCAGCGTCTTCCGCACCGCCTGGACCAGCAAGATTCGGCACCGGGCTGCCGTCTGCGAACCTCATGTTGATGTCGGTCTGGAATTGGATCACGAACTCACGGAACGAAGTGCCATCGGTCCTGGTGATGGTCGCCTGTGCGCGTGAAGTCGAGTCTTCGATCCAGCTCGAACCCTGCGGTTCGACAATCAGCGAGCCGATCGCGCCCTTGTTGCTGTGCTTGATCGGATCGGACGAGATCAAATTGGTCGCGCCGAATTCAATCGGTGTCGCCAGACGCTGGGTGCCGTTGATGACCACGTCGCCGGCATACCACGTATACCTTGCGACGCCGCCTGGTCCAACTGTCTGGTTGGGATTGAAGCCGACATTCTTGCCGTCACTGTTCGCTACGTTGTAAGCGAGCAGTTGCGGGTGCAGACCAACATGGTTCGAAGGTTTCACCTGATTGGCGTTGAAGTGGTAGATGATGTTCGGCATCGTGTTGAAGCCGTCCAGATCCGCCACCACGTTCGGCAGCTTGTTAAAGAGGTTGAAGTTGATGCACTCGCCGGCACGGGCACGAACGACCAGCGGCTCAATCGGCACTCCGGCCTTGACCTTTCCATACTGATCGATGTCTTCAGTGCGGAAGTACATGATCGCGGTTGGGTCATTGAGCGCGCCGCCGTTACCAGCGCGGCTGTTGTAGATCAGCTTGCCGCCCGGAAGTGCCGCAGCACTCACAGCCGTCACGCTGATCGATCGCTTTGGAGCATTATTCGGACAGACGCCAGTCGCAACACTCTTGCCGGTCGCAAAGTCGGTTGGGTTCGACATCACGATCGTTTTGGATGTGAAACCACCACCAGGAGCTATCTCTGCCCCTGAATCAGCAGTTGCTGCACCCGAATCGGAAGTCGTGCCGGTCGCGGTTGTGTCAGCCACCTGATCGGGCGACATGTACGTCGTGTCTGTCGTCGTCGTGGTGTCTGACGATACCGAAGCGTCGGTCGTGTCCTTGTAGTCAGTAATGCCGTTCGGGAATGAGCTGTCGGTCGGGAACGAACTGTCGTTGGACGACAACGGCGCCGCACCTTCCGTGTTGCTGGGCAGCGTCAGGAGGTCAGTACGCAGGCCAGGCCGGCCGTTGTAGACTCGCATCAGTCCCCAGATTCCATTCCACTGCCCGTCAACCGAAGCATCGTTCTGATAGAGGTAATCGATGAACGGACGATTGCCCATGATCGATTCCTTACCAGTGAGCATCTCGAAGTGCTCGG
>DATDFT010000297.1:0-15902 GCA_036522475.1 Pyrinomonadaceae bacterium
TTACCAGGTGACCGTTAACCTCGAGGGAAAATTGCGCACGTACCGAGCGCTTGCGCTGTTTCACGAGGCGCCCGATGGTTCTGAGATCGGAGCGCCCGAGTTTTGGGATGCGATCGTGAATGGACTTGGCAGCGTGTGGGAAGAGAAGCGTCCGCCTTACAAAGCGAAAGGCGGGATAGTGCCTGACCGAGCGAAAACATCGGACGAAATAGTCACGAGTGCTGCGTTAGGGTCAGGCGACATAACATATGCATCGAGCGTAACGACGACGCCTTTGAGATTCTGGTTTAGTCCGGATTTTACGGAGCATGCGTCAGGCTCGCATATCGGAACTGCTGAATTCTCCGGGCAGTGCGCTGTGTTACCCGGGAGCCTGCAACGCTGTGCCGTGGTCGTCGATAACTTTGCCGCTAACGAGTCGGGCGTACTTTCAAATCTCACGATTTTTTTCGCGCACGTCGGGTCGAAAGATCTGAAAACGGAGAATCGCACGGGGTCTGTGGGGGCGACGATCAATTGCGCTTCAGCCGCGGGAGTGGCGTTCTCGTCCTGCCTCGTCGGTACAACTTGCGGCAGCAGCGCCACCGTTTCACTTAGTCTGTTCGTCGGATCTGCGGGAGCCACGGTGACTGGCGGCAATATGTGGCATGACGTAAACGTCGAGCATTTCGCCTGCAACATCTCCTCTGCGAGTAACACCTGCACGATCGCTTCGTTCGATGGTTCTTGTCCGATTGGCACTACGCCGAATGGCTCGGGACTCTGTTGTTCCAGCAGCGGTAGTAGTTGCAACCTGACTTTCGCCAGCCGCTGCCTGAGATTCGGAGGCGACTATGACTTCATGTCCTGCGCCTGCTCTGGCTGCGACGCGTGTGGCGGCTCGCCGGTTGTGATCGATGTGGCGGGCAATGGCATTGCGCTGACGAATCCCGCGGATGGTGTGGATTTCGATCTCAATGGCAACGGGACGCGCGATCGACTCGGCTGGACACGAGCCGACTCAGACGATGCGTGGCTGGCGCTCGACCGCAACGCGAATGGAACTATCGACGATGGAGCGGAGTTGTTTGGTAACTTCACATCACAACCACCGGCGACTAACAAGAACGGTTTCCTCGCGCTTGCTGAGTTTGATAAGCCTGCAAACGGCGGCAATGCAGATGGGCTAATCGATAGTCGCGACTCAGTCTTCGAGCGTCTGCGATTGTGGCAGGACAAGAATCACAATGGCGTGTCGGAGCCTGAGGAACTTCACACGCTTTCGTCGTTGAACGTACAAGGCCTCGAGCTTGAATTCAAAGAATCCAAGCGCGTGGACCAGTACGGGAATGAGTTTAAGTATCGCGCGAAGGTGCGAGATACGACTGCGGGGAGTGTCGGACGCTGGGCGTGGGACGTGTTCCTTTCGCACTGAAGGTAGCCGACAGATTACACGGATTTTTTTGTGTAATCTGTGGACAAACGTGTTAGCGCTTCCAGGCTGGCAAAGTTCTCCGGGCGGACTTCTCCTTCTTTAACCCGAGGGCCCAGTCCGCCTGCATGAGTGTGTGAATGTCGCGTGTGCCTTCGTAAATGATCGCGGCCTTGCAGTTGCGCAGGTAACGCTCGACGGGATAGTCGTTCGAATAACCATTCGCGCCGTGAACTTCGATGGCCATTGATGCTGCTTTCTCGCTGCGCGTAGTCGCTTGCCACTTTGCCAGACTCGTGGCCTTCGCGTTGGGCTTGCCCTCATTCTTCAAATAGCCCGCACGCAACCACAATAAATGACTTATCTGGTAATCGGCTTCCATCTCCGCAATCTTTTGCTTCACCAATTGATGATTCGCGATGCGAGTGCCGAACGTCTCGCGCGTGTTTGCATAAGCCACTGATGCGTCGCGAGACGCGCGAATCACGCCCGTGGCGCCGGACGCAACCGTGTAGCGACCCTGCTCGAGCGCAAACATTGCGATCTTGAAACCCTCACCTTCTTCACCAATCATGTTCTCCTGCGGCACGCGCACGTCCTGTAAAGAAAAGTAACCGGTGTTGCCGGCACGAATGCCGAGCTTGCCGTGAATGGTTCCTGACGAAAACCCCTTCATCGTGCGCTCGACGATAAAACACGACATGCCCGTGTGATCGCGTTTGCGTCGCTTCTCTTCGTCCGTCCAGCAGAAGAAAAGAAAGTTGTCAGCCACATCCGCCAAACTGATCCACATCTTTTCGCCATTCAACACCCACTCGTTTCCTTCACGCCGCGCGCTCGAGCGTGCGCCAACGACGTCAGAGCCCGCGCCGGGTTCGGTCAAGCCGTAAGTCGCGATCTTTTCGCCGCGCGCCTGCGGCACGAGATACTTTTGCTTCTGTTCTTCTGTGCCCCACGTGTAAAGCGTCAATGAATTCAACCCGGTGTGGACCGACATCACTACGCGCAAAAAAGTATCGACGGCTTCCAGCTCTTCACACACCAGTCCCAGCGAGATGTAGTCGAAACCCGCGCCGCCATATTCCTCCGGAATGCAGACGCCAAGGAGATTCAAAGCAGCCATGTTCTTCAATACCGAAGGATCAAAAAACTGTTTCTCATCCCATTCCTTGATATGCGGCGCAACTTCCTTTTGCGCAAACTCGCGCACCGTTTGCACGAGCGCCTTATGGTCTTCAGTCAATTCAAAATCGATCATTTGCTTACTCTTTCCGATTGGGTGCTAAAAATGACCGGACATCTTACCGAAGCCCACTGGAAAGCACAAAAACGGTTCGGATAACCCACTTGTGCAATTTATGCCTTTTTGTCGCTATACTTCGCCACATGCCTAAGAAAAAGCGAGCGGGCGATGTAGCCACTATTGGCCTGGTGCAGATGAGCTGCGACCAAAAGCCGGAGACCAACCTCAAAAAAGCGATTGCGGGAATCAACGACGCAGCGAAACGCGGCGCACAGATCGTGTGTCTTCAAGAACTCTTTCGCTCACAGTATTTTTGTCAGACGGAGGACATCCAGCTTTTTAAGCTTGCTGAAACGATCCCTGGGCCGTCGACCGAGGCACTCGGCAAAGTCGCGCGCCAGCGCAAGGTCGTGATCGTGGCCTCACTCTTCGAGAAGCGCGCCGCGGGCGTGTACCACAACACTGCTGTGATCATCGATATCTCCGGACAGATCGTGGGCAAGTATCGCAAAATGCACATTCCCGACGATCCGCTTTATTACGAAAAATTCTATTTCACACCCGGCGATCTCGGCTTCCAAACGCACGATACGACCTACGGCAAGATCGGCACTCTCGTATGTTGGGACCAGTGGTTTCCCGAAGCAGCTCGATTGACTGCACTGGGTGGCGCACAGTTTCTCTTTTATCCGACCGCGATTGGCTGGCTTCCGGATGAAGAACAGGAAATGAACGAAGCCCAGCACTCAGCCTGGGAAACTATTCAACGCGGTCACGCGATCGCTAATGGTATTTACGTCGTGGTTGTTAATCGCGTCGGGCGTGAAGGCAAGCTCACGTTCTGGGGACAATCGTTCGTGGCCGACCCGTTCGGCCGCATCGTCGCCAAAGCTTCAGCCGATAACGAAGAGGTGCTCGTAGTCGAGTGCGATCTTACGCGGATTGAAGAGACGAGGCAAAACTGGCCTTTCCTGCGCGACCGCCGCATCGACGCTTACGATGGGCTACGCTTCAGATTTGGTGAAACGCGATGAACTACGGTCCCATGGATCTGCTGGGCAATATCGGCGTAGTGTTGCTGATCCTCACCTACCTGCTGTTGCAATTGAACAAACTCAGCAGCGACGGACTCGCGTACTCACTGCTGAACGCGCTCGGCGCCGGTTTGATAATCGTGTCCCTGCTCTTCAACTTCAATCTCTCCGCACTCCTCGTTGAAACGTTCTGGGTTCTGATCAGTTGCCTCGGCATTTACAGATACTTTCGACTCAAAGCTCTCCGATCCGAAACACTCGATGGCTGAACCAACGGCAAACACTCCGGCCGCACTCGGCTTCTACATGCCGGCCGAGTGGCATCCACATAATTCGACCTGGCTGAGTTGGCCCAAGGATCCGGAGACGTGGCCCGATCGGGTGACGCAAGTCGAGGAGATCTACCTCCAGATGATCGCAGCCCTCACTCCGCATGAAATCGTCAACCTGCTCGTTAACGATATCGAAACGGAGCAGATGGTACGTAGCCGGTGCGGTCCTGCGCTTGCCGCAAACATTCGCTTTCACCAATTGCAAACAGTGGATGCATGGGTTCGCGATTATGGACCAAACTTCCTGCTCGGCCCGCACGGCGAGCCGGCCTATAACGACTGGATCTTCAATGCCTGGGGCAACAAGTATAAAGAGTTGAAGAAAGACGATTCCATTCCGAGTCGCCTGGAGCCGATCCTGAAGCTGCGACGATTTTCACCAGGCATTGTGATGGAAGGCGGGTCGATTGAAGTTAATGGAGCGGGCTGTGTCCTGACCACTGAACAGTGCCTGCTTAATCGAAATCGCAATCCGGAGTTGTCGCAAAAAGAGATCGAACAATATTTAAAAGACTATCTCGGCGTGACGAAAGTCTTGTGGCTTGGCGAGGGTATCGTTGGCGACGATACTGACGGTCACATCGACGACATTGCGCGTTTCGTTGCTTCCGACGTGATTGTTTGTGCAGTTGAAGAAGATCCAGCGGACGCCAACTACGAAATGCTTCAGGATAATCTTGCGCGGCTTCGATCAATGACCGATGCTTCGGGCCGCCCATTCAAGATTATTACTTTGCCGATGCCGGGTACTGTCGGTGGTTCGAGCACAGCGGCCCGGGATCTCGAACGCCTCCCTGCAAGCTACGCAAACTTTTATATCGCCAACGGCGTCGTGCTCGCGCCCGTGTTCGGCCACGCCAACGACGCGCGCGCCGTTGAGACACTCCAGAAACTCTTTTCCACTCGTCGCGTAGTTCCCATCAACTGCGAGCCACTCGTCTGGGGCATGGGCACGATCCACTGCGTCACCCAGCAACAGCCGCGTTCATCCGCGTTCGTCCGCGGCTAAAATTTTCCTCGCCTCTGCGATCGCTTCGTCCAGCGTGCGCACACGCCCATCCAACTGCATCTCGTAAACCGCGCGCGTGATCTCGCCCATCCGTGGTCCGGGCTCAACTCCCAAGTCGAGCAGATGGCGTCCGAGCAACAACGGATCCGGCGCGCGTAGATCGACTTCCAATTCCCTGGTGCGCTGAATAAACCATTCCTGCGCTTCCGCGCCGTACCACTGCTCGCGCGGCACCCAGTCAGCATTCCTTCCGAGCGAATCCGCTTTGGCCACACGATACAACAAATCCGGCTCGCACCTCCGGGCCAGCCGCCGAAACGCTCCCTCACCAACCTCGTCGCGCTTTTTGTAAAACTCACCCGGCTTGAGATGCTCGCGCACAATCGCAATAACCTGCGCGCGGACGTTATAACCATCGATCGTGTGTACCTTGACGCGATCGAGAAAACTCTCAGCCGGCGCCACACCCGCCTCCTCGTGCCCGCGTGAGCGCCAGTGTCCTTCGATAAATTCAGTCGTCGCAGGCTTCCCAAAATCGTGAGCCAGCGACGCCAGCATGACTGTCACCTGCCGCGGATAAGAAAGATCGTCGATTAACTCCCTCGCCCGATCGACTACGAGTTTCGTATGTACAAATACGTCTCCCTCGGGATGCCATTCGGGATCCTGCGGCACGCCAATCAGACTCTGGATCTCCGGGAAGAGTTTTTCTATCGCGCCGAGTTTACGTAACCACTCCAGGCCGATCGATGGATGCTGCGCCTGGAGCAGGAGCTTTTCCATCTCTACCCAGATTCGTTCGGGCGGCAGATCGCTGAGATCCACACTCCGACAGAGTTCGACTGTTTCGGGATCAATGTCGAACTCAAAACGCGCCGCGAATTGCGCTGCACGCAACACGCGCAGGCTGTCTTCGGCAAACGTCTCGCTCGACACGGCACGCAGCACGCGCTGTTGAATGTCTCGTTGCCCTCCGTAGGGATCGATCCTCTCGCCGGTGAGCGGATCATAGAGAATCGCGTTGATCGTAAAGTCGCGGCGCCGCGTTGCTTCGGCAATGCTCATCGCCGGATCGCCTTCGATCACAAAACCCTTGTGGCCTCGTCCTGACTTGCGCTCACGACGCGGGATCGAGACATCGAGGTGATTGCCCAGCTTGTAAACTGTGAACGCCTCGCCGACCACATTCACCGGACCAAACTGGTCCAGGATCTCGCGGAGGCGTGCGGCGTCCAGTTGATAGACTTCAAGATCCAAGTCCTTCGGCTGTTTGATCATCAGCTCGTCACGCACACAACCACCAACCAGCAAAGCACGACCACCGGCATCGTGAATCGCACGCGCGAGTGCCAGGACTTTTTCGGGAATATCCGTGTTAATCGACGTAAATTCGCGGCTATTCATCTTCAGGCGAGTCGACGAGGATCTGCACGCCACGCGTCGACGGCAAGCAGCTGATGACCTGAGCGCGATCGATCTTTGTCAACTCGCTGCCGGCCGCGTGCCACAGCTTGACCCAGAACGTGCGCGTCGCTCCATGAATCGCGAAAGTCGAACCATCGACCATCACCGGAACGGGCTCAGCCACTGTGCCCTCGCGCAACGTCTTCAGCAACTCAGGAATGTACGGCTTGAATTTATCAAACTGGACCAGCACCGCATTGTCCTCG
Source organism: Pyrinomonadaceae bacterium (assembly GCA_036522475.1). Taxonomy (GTDB): domain Bacteria; phylum Acidobacteriota; class Blastocatellia; order Pyrinomonadales; family Pyrinomonadaceae; genus PSRF01. Next base: position 6,700 of record DATDFT010000297.1, read on the forward strand.
ATCTCAGCCGGCGGCAGCTCCACGGGATCTTCCGACTCCAGCAAAAGCCGCGTCTCAGTTTGTTCATTGCGCTTCTTTACTACTGGCATAGCTTCAACTCACTTCGGGAGGAACAATGGGATACGGTTTCAAACGCTTTTGTAGATGTTCGGCAAGATCCGTAACCTTCACTCTTTCCTGTTCCCATGTATCTCGATCGCGCACCGTCACTGCTTCGTCTTCGAGCGACTGGTGATCGACTGTCACACAAAAAGGAGTTCCAATCTCATCCTGCCGCGCATACAGCTTTCCGATACCCCCGGTGTCATCGTAAACGGCGCGCAGCACGGGCTGTAGCGATCGCTTGATCGCCTTCGCCATGCCGACGATCTCCGGCTTATTCTTCGCTAGCGGCAGGATCGCCGCTTTGATCGGCGCCAGTTGCGGGCTCATTTTCAGAATGACTCTCGTCTCACCTTTGTCGTTCGTCTTCTCCGAGTAGGCGTCCATCAACACTGCGAGGAGAGTTCGATTAACTCCCGCCGCCGGTTCGATGACGTGCGGATAAAACCGTTGTTTGGTTGACTCGTCGAAGTACGATAAGTCTTCGGTCGAATCTGGATTGAGGCGCTTGCCTTCATCGTCAAGTTTGTTCTTCGAATGAATCCTCAAATCGTAATCAGTGCGCCAGGCAATGCCCATCAACTCTTCCCACGGCTTCTCGCGTTCGGGAAAATACCGGTACATGATGTCCACTGTGCGTTTCGAATAATGCGCCCGCTCATCTTCAGGCACTTCATACAAGACCAGATTGTCACGGCTAATGCCGAGACTACTGAACCACTCCAGATATTGCTCCACCCAGTAGTCCACTAATTTCGAGTGTTCAGCATCGGGCCGGACAAAATACTCCATCTCCATCTGTTCAAATTCTCGCGTGCGCAGAATGAAATTACCCGGCGTGACCTCGTTTCTAAACGACTTGCCGACCTGCGCAATTCCAAACGGCAACTTGCGCCGCATTGAAGTTTGAATATTCAGAAAATTAATAAAGATGCCCTGCGCAGTTTCGGGCCGGAGATATGCCAAAGCGCTGGGATCGTCCTGCGCAACCGCACCCAGTCTCGTTTCCAGCATCGTGTTGAAGGGACGAATGTCGGTCCAGTCATTTGCGCCGCACGATGGGCACACGACCTCGCTTGTTGTGAACACTGGTATTCCTTCATGCTCGGATACTTTGGCGAAGATCTTGTCCGCCCGATAACGAGTCTTGCATTTGCGACAATCAACTAACCAATCATTGAATCGCTGTTCGTGACCCGAGTACTTCCACACGAGCCGGTTGAGAATGATCGACGAATCAATTCCCTCGATGTCATCGCGCTCGTAAACGAGCCAACGCCACCATGCTTGCTTGAGATTGTTCGAGAGTTCCACGCCGAGTGGACCATAGTCCCAGGCGCTGCCGAGACCACCGTATATTTCTGACGAAGGAAAAACGAAGCCGCGCCGCTTCGCGAGAGAAACGATAGTGTCGATATTTGGTGCAGTCACAAATACAGGATTAACAGAATTCCCTTGATTAGTAAAATCCTGTTAATCCCGTGCGATTTTGAAGCTACTTGCTCGGTGCCTGAATGTTGACGTCGATCTTCTGAGTTCCTCCATGTCTGAATATTTGGTTTCTAAACACGAACAGCCCCACCAGTATAACCAGCACAAAAATCGCGACTATTGCGACCACACCTACACCGCCGCTGCCACCGCCTTCTTCGGCCATAACAAATCTCCTTGTTGAATGGAATTACCCGCGGGGGCTACGTGTGGGGGCTAATCGTGGGAAGAGATAATGTAAACCAGAAAGGGCAAACAAGTATAGGCAAGTATAGGTCATATAGATCTCACTGAGACCTATATGACCTATTTACTTTATTGCCGGCGGCGAGGAGCTTTGGTTGGATTAACGTCACCGGCTTGCACGGTCGGCGTCGGTTTAGGCGCCGCTGCACCGCTCGGGACGATCCAGAGTTCAACGCTATCTTCTTCACGGAAGCCACCGTTGACGACGACGATGCGCGAAGCATCGATGCCACGCTGCGTGACCAGGTAATCACGCGAACGACTCATGAGTTTCTCGACCTGGCCCAGCGGACTCATGCGGCCGCCGTAAGCCAGGATGTAAGCGCGCGTGGATGGATCGTTCTGCAATTCCACCGCGAGGTTGTCGAGGCGAGCTTTCTGATCGTCGAACTTGCAACTATTGCATTCATCGAACTCGCGCGCCACGATGATTTTCTTCTCGAGAGCAGCAACAACCGAAACTACTTGCGCGGTTTGAGCACAGGCTGGATCGGGGGATCCATCGTCAGCAGTTAAGGTCGCAGTAATGCGCTGTCCGCCGAGTCCGGTCGAATCGACATTCAACGTCGGCGAACCGACGCCGCTGATGATTCGCGCGCTCGAGGGCGTAACCTTCCAGTTGTACTTCAAAGCAGCATTCCCACTGTACGCAACATCCGCCGTGTACGTGATGATCTCGCCTTCAGTCACCTTCGTCGGCGCCGAGATGTTCACCGGGAACGGACAAGGCGACTTCGGTGGCGGTGGCACTGGACGATAGTTCACGACGACGCACTTGACGCGGCCACCCGGCAACTCGATTTCACGAATCCAGAACTGTCCGTTGGGGAGAGTAAGCTGAACGTTGTGCACGCCGGCCTCGAGATCGAAGGCCCTGTATTCCGTCAGCGTTTCGCCGCGCGGCTTGCCGTCGATTGTAAGCAAGAGTCCGCCGGGGTTAGTCAAAATCTTGATCGTGCCGTACTTCGCTTTTTTCGCTTTCGCAGAGACGTTCGCCGGCTGAGCGGCGAAGAAGCTAAAGACCAACAACGCGGCGAAGACAAACTTGAGGATGAATTTTGATCTGTTCACTGCCTTATTCCTCCTCTACGTCAATCTGCTGGTCCACTTGTGCTTTGCCGTAACGTCGTCTCAAAGCTGCGGCGGCGGCTGCGAGTCCGGTTCCGAACAGGAGCAATGAAGCCGGCTCAGGAACTCCAGGCGGAGTCGGTGTCGGTGTTGGGTTCGATGGCGGCGTCGGAGTCGGCGTCGAGCTGGGCGTATCGCAATCGTCACAGCCGTGAATGAAGGCAAGCGGAACAGCCGCGAGGAACAAGAACGGCCACTTAGGGAACCCTCCGGCAATGAAGATCTCGCCGCAATCACAAATCGTGCCTTCGACCTCACCCTCATCGATCGTCTCGACGCCGAGCTTTTGGTTCTGACCCGTGATCGTTACACCGGAGATGATCGAGTCGGTCTTGATTCCGCCCTGAGTAGCTGGTCCATTATCACTGCGTGGTCCAGGCTGCTGAGTGCCGCCTTTCTGGCCCGGGTCCTGCGCAACAAGAGTGTTGAGCTCGAGATTCAGTGCGCCCTGAGAAATGCTAAGCGTTTGGACCACCTGATTGATTGTTACTGGTTCAGCTAGCGCGGGCACCGCGGTAAAAAACAAAATACAAAGCGTGGCGCAGAGCAGCCGGGAGACGCGCGCGCCGCGCGACGGGGCGTTCTTAAAGAACTCAGGCGAAGTTAAATTCATACGTTTCAATGGTCCAACTAACGACGGGAGCATCGCTAGTGACCGGTCGATTTGTCTTCTACAGTACAAAGACACTTCTAATCAGCAAAAAACTCCAGCCGCACGAATCGTTTTCTTATCTGCTGGAAGTTGCTGGATTCAGCGAGCGTTCTTCGTAGCTCTAAGGCTAATCGACCCCTTGTAGCCTCCGGCCACATCTGGACATTTAGAGGTGTGATTATTCCTGCAAATGGAGGGCCGCCTTAAAACACTGGGAAATGCTAATGTTTGTACGATCACAGACGGAATATCGTCTGAGAATTGGACCAGAGGGTCTGAGAACTGGACGGAATATAGGTCCTATAGGATTTATAGGACCTATTTTCTTCTTTTATTCGCCGCCGCCGTCGCTTTGGCTGGCTGCTTCGGCTTTGCGATTTTCCTCGCGGAGCACCGCTTTGCGCGAGAGTTTGATCTTGTTGCCTTCGCGGCCGATGCACTTCACGAGGATCTGCTGCCCTTCCTTCAACTCGTCGCGAACATCCTTCACGCGTCGATCCGCGATCTCCGAAATGTGCAACAGTCCGTCAGTGCCCGGGAAAATCTCGACGAAGGCACCGAAGTCGACGATCCGGTTAACCGTGCCGAGATACGTTTGGCCTATCTCTGCTTCAGCCGTTAGACCACGAATACGATTCACCGCCGCGTCCGCAGCTTCGCCACTCGCCGTTGCAATCGAGATCGTGCCGTCGTCGGAAACGTCGATCTTCGCACCAGTCTCTTCGACCAGCGAGCGAATGACTTTGCCGCCTGGTCCAATCACGTCGCGAATCTTGTCGGGATTGATCTTGATCTGAATGATTCGCGGCGCTAAGGGCGAAATCTGCTCGCGATGCATCGCGAGGGTCTTTTCCATCGCGCCCAGAATGTAGAGCCGGCCCTTCTTCGCCTGATCGAGCGCCTCAGCCATGATCTGCGCGTTAATGCCCGCGATCTTAATATCCATCTGCAACGCAGTAATTCCGTTGCGTGTGCCGGCGACTTTGAAGTCCATGTCGCCGTAGTGATCTTCGGCACCCGCGATGTCAGTCAAAATCGCGTACTTGTTACCTTCCATCACGAGACCCATGGCCACGCCCGCCACCGGCGCTTTCAAAGGAACTCCGGCATCCAACATCGAAAGCGTGCCGCCGCAAACAGTCGCCATCGATGATGAACCGTTTGATTCGGTGATCTCCGAAACTACGCGGAGCGTGTAGGGAAAGTCAGAATCCTCCGGCAAAACCGTCTCGAGCGCGCGGCGCGCGAGAGCACCGTGGCCGATCTCACGACGGCTCGAAGATCCGTAACGCCCGACTTCTCCGACCGAATACTGCGGGAAGTTGTAATGCAGCAGGAACCGTCGTTTGACTTCGCCCTTCTCGAGATCGTCGATGAACTGCTCGTCTTCCTTGGTGCCGAGAGTGGTCGAGACGAGCGCCTGCGTTTCGCCGCGTGTGAATAGCGCCGAACCGTGTACGCGCGGCAACCATCCGACTTCGGCGGTAATGGGTCGAATCTCGGAGAACCGGCGTCCATCCGGACGGCGACGTTTGTTGAGAATGTCATCGCGGAAGACTGTCTCCTTGAGATTGTCGAAGATCAGTTTCGCCATCGCGCGCTGATCCGGCTGATCTTCCGGATAGGATTCCGCGACTTCCTTCTTCAACGCATCAACCGCAGCATAACTCGCGCGTTTCTCCTGCGTGCTCGTATCGAGCGCGTCTCGCAGTCGCTCGGCGTATTTCTCCGTGATGTCGCGGAGCATCTCTTCGTCCAGCGCGGTGGTGGCGACGTCGCGCTTCTGAATCTCGAGTGCTTTGTAGAGCTCTCTCTGCCAGCGGCAGAGGCGATTGATCTCTTTATGCGCGAGCATGAGAGCCTCGACCATGATCTCTTCCGAGACTTCGTTTGCGCCGGCTTCAACCATCACGATCGCTTCTTCCGTTCCGGCCACGATCAAATTCAAACGCGACTCACGCACTTCATCGTAAGTCGGGTTCACGATGTAACGTCCTTCGATCAGCCCGATACGCACGCCGGCGATGGGATTCAAAAAAGGTATGTCCGACAGATAAAGAGCGCACGAGGCGCCGGTTATCGCAATAACATCAGGATTGTTGTCCGGATCGGCTGAGATAACGCTGGCAATGACTTGGGTTTCGTTTCGGTACCCTTCGGCGAAGAGTGGGCGGCAGGGGCGGTCGATCAGGCGGCTGGTGAGCACTTCCTTTTCATTCGGACGGCCTTCACGCCGGAAATAGTTGCCGGGGATGCGTCCGGCAGCATAGTTTGCTTCACGATACTCGACCGTGAGGGGGAAGAAATCAACGCCCTCGCGCGGCGTTAGCGCGCTCACTGCGGCTACCAGCAACATCGTGTCGCCGTAACGGATCACGACCGACCCGTCAGCCTGTTTGGCGACGCGACCCGATTCTACGGTCAGGTCTCGGTCACCGAGCTTGATTGATTCTTTGAGGTATTTCTTTTCTGACATTTTCTATTCTCCTTGAACTCAGCGCACCTGAACATAATCAGGCCGCGAACGTCGCCACTCCTGGGCCGCTCGCTGTTTTGGGAAAGCCAGTTTGCTTTCAGATTACTGGGCGCCGCCAACGTGATGCGGGGTAAGGCTTAACAAATGAAAAGGCGGCACGAGCCTCTTGAACCGTGAAGCTCATGCCGCCTTATTGCTCGAAGCTTGGGCCGTACGCGTCTACTTGTTTCCAGTCAATCGCCGTCACGTTCGGCACTGCCACAAGCTCTTCGATAGACGCGGGCTTTAACTAACAGAGATTCGAAGATTCTCAGTATTTTTGCAAATAATCCGATTACCGGCGCAGACCCAGACGATTGACTACCTCATGGTAGCGTTCTATATCGGTGCGCTTTAAGTAATCCAATAAACTCCGACGTTGCTGGACCATTTTCAGCAGGCCGCGCCGCGAATGGTTGTCCTTCTTGTGGGTCTTGAAATGCTCGGTCAGATCGTTAATTCTCTTGCTCAAGAGAGCGACTTGAACTTGCGGTGAACCGGTATCTGTCTGATGCGTACGGAAGTCAGAAACTATCTGTTCCTTGGTTTGTTTTGCTAACGCCACTTGCCTGAATGGTCCTCCTCGACCGCAGTAAATTCCGCTTAAAAGCGGCAACCGCTAAAGTTAAAAAGCAAGCTCAATGTAACATGAGCCGCAAAAAGGCACAAATGGAGACGGAAAACAGCCACAAAAACGCACAAAAGGCACAAAGCAGTTAGACCTGACGTCAGGGTCGTTTTCGACGATATTCAATAAAATTCTTTTCGAGCCTTTTGTGCCTCTTTGTGGCTAAGACAGTGGTACTATTTCCGCAAATGTCAAAAGCCAAAGTTTTGATACTCGGAGGCGGGTTTGGTGGGGTGTTTACCGCCCTCGACATCGCCGGATCTGCTGACGTCACGCTAGTCAGTGATGCCGATCACTTTCTCTTTACGCCGATGCTTTATGAGTATCTGAGCGGCGAGGTCGCAGCGTGGCACATCGCGCCCAGATACGACGAATTGCTCGAAGATAACGTCCGTTTCGTCCAGGGCATCATTACGGGTATCGACCTGAAGTCGCAGACAGTTTCGCTGCAAAACGCACCGGCGTTGAGTTATGACGTCCTCGTTATAGCGATGGGCGGGATCACAAACTACGTCGGCGTCGAAGGTGCGGAAGAGTTTTCCCTGCCTTTTCGTAAACTCGAACACGCGGATGACCTGCGGCGACGCATGGTGGCCGCCCTCGATCGCATTCCGCCTGACATGCCACCCCAGAATATTCGACGCGAAGTGACGTTTGCCGTGGTGGGCGCAGGGGCGAGCGGGTGCGAACTCTCGACCAAAATGGCCGACCTGCTGAACGACGCGTTCAAGCGTCGCGCGCTTCATGGCGAGCCGCGGGTGCTGGTAATCGAGATGGGCGACCGAGTGGTGCCGGGAATGGGCGACCAGATCCGCGAATACGTCGAGGATGCGTTACACCAATCGCGCGTCGAAGTACATACGCAGACGCGCGTCGTGAAAGTGGCGGAACACGAGCTCACGTTTGAGCACGAAGGTAATCGAGAGAGTTTACAGACGGCGGGAGTCGTGTGGACGGGCGGCGTCAAGATGAGCCCGGTGATCGAGCACCTTGATGCGGAGAAGAGCAAGCGCGGGTTGCTGATTGTCAAACCAACGCTACAGCTATCGCAGTATGTCAACGCTTTTGCGCTTGGCGACGTTGCAATCTATCCCGATGCTACGCCGACGCTCGCGGGCACCGCGCAACTCGCGTTTCAGCAAGCGAGCCTGGCGGGACGGAACGTCAAGGCGTACCTCGAAGGAAAGGAACTGCACACGAAGCACTTCGAGGAGTTGGGTGAGGCGATAAGTTTGGGGACTGAAAGAGCCGCAGTGCTCACCGGCGGTAAAGTGTTTGGCGGAGCACTCGCGCGCCAGGCGCGATTCGCGTTGTACACGTCTCGCTTGCCGACTTGGCATCACCGTCTCCGCGTTGGTGCGAGCTGGTTCTTCGAAGGTACAACGCCACAACCCTTGTTGCCGCTCGGGTTCGAAAGATAAACATAAGCCGCAGATTTTCGCGGATGAACGCAGATCTGCGTTCATTCGCGAAAATCTGCGGCTTATGTTTTCTGGAATAGTAATTGTCTTCCAGAATGCCTTATGAGGACGGCGAAGCTCCGAATCCTGCTGTGTGTTGTGTTTCTCGTAATCGTAGCTCTTGTTTCGATTGCGATTCGGTTTCGGACCACCCCACTTGTTCCCTCAGTCGGCATTCCAACAGAAGCCCCGGTCGCGATCGGAACACCGCTGCCGCCACCGCCGCCAGTCTCTCCAACACCATCGACTTCTAACTTTGTCGGCACAGCGAGTCTCATCATTCCCGTCGCCGGCGTCAGACCCGAACAACTGGTCGACACCTTCGACGCCGCACGATCCGAAGGTCGCGTACACGATGCGATCGATATTCCCGCCGCTGCTGAAACGCCCGTGCTCGCCGCAGCCTCCGGCAAGATTCTTAAACTCTTTCAAAGCGAACGTGGCGGCACGACGATCTATCAACTCAGCACCGATCAGAAACTGATCTTCTACTACGCGCACCTCTCGCACTACGCCGACGGTCTAACTGAAGGACAGGACGTGCAACAGGGCCAGACAATCGCCTACGTTGGCGACACCGGAAACGCAGGCGCCGGTAACTACCATCTCCACTTCTCGATCGCGATAGTTTCCGATCCCAAACGCTACTGGGAAGGGACGAATATCAACCCGTATCCGCTGCTACAGAACCGAGCGCGCTAACACCTTCAATCGTTCGCAAATCGTGCAGAAAACCTCGTAAAACACCGCCTTGTTGCTGGAACGCCCGTTGCTCCATACCAGGCGAATAACTCAGGTCAGAGGAGCCAACAATGTACTCGATCCAGCGATTCCTGATTCTCACTGCGGTTTCATGTTTGTTTGCAGCGTGCGCGCCCGCGTCCAACAATTCAAACACCGTCAGTGTTAATCCGACACCTTCGCCCAGTGCATCATCGTCGCCGTCGCCAACAACTTCGGAAACTACTGCTTCAGTGCAAG
>DATDFT010000298.1:0-2766 GCA_036522475.1 Pyrinomonadaceae bacterium
CGCAGCACAACTTTGCCGACCGCGATCTTGCCTGTCTGCTTCATCACTTCGCGCAACAGCGCATAAGGTTTCTCTGAAACTGCGCCATCCGGTCCGGCAAAGTAAGGCGCGTCATAGAACGTGCTCGGAATCTCTTCGCGACTGACGAAGCCAACGATATCAACAGCCTTGGTCGTCTTGATCTTGATCTTCGCGATGTCGTCGGGTTCGACGATCGCGTAGCGATCGGGCTCGTACTGATAACCCTTCGTGATCTGATCGTTGGTTACAATCTCGTTGCACTTCTTGCAGCGCTTATCGTAGCCGATTGGACCAAAGTCGTCGCGGTGCAACTGGTTGAATTGAATTTTTTCGCTGGTCTCAATCGCGTTGTAAATGCGAATGGGGATGGCGACCAGCAAAAAGCGGATGTGACCTTTCCAGATAGATCTCATATGGAGCCTCTCCTCACTGGCGGATTATGCCACGGATTACACAGATTTTCACCGATTATATTGAGTGCAACAGTGCGTTGCGCATGGCTCCCGCACTTTGCCAGCGCTGGGCAGGATCTTTTGCAAGGGCGCGGTCGATGATTTCGCAGACGGGTCGCGGAATCTGGGGAGCACGCTGGTGTAACGGCACCGCCGGCTGCTCGAAAATGGCCCGGATCGTATCGTTAACACTGCTGTTTTTACTGAGATCGAGCGCCAAAGAGCCGGTCAACAGACTGTACGCGGTCATGCCGACGGCATAGATGTCTGACTGTGGTTTGACGTCGCGAAAATTCCGCAACTGCTCGGGTGGCATGTACGCAAGCGTTCCCGCCATCTCGCCCGCCATCGTCACGCCACTCAAGCCCGATTGAGTGAAACTCTTGGCGAGACCAAAGTCAGTCAACTTCGCGATAAGGTTCGGCGAGCGACCCCCGACGAGGATGTTCTGGTCCTTGAAGTCGCGATGAATGTAGCCCTGCGCATGCGCGAACGAGAGCGCATCCAGCGCCTGCGCGATGATCGAGATGCCGTCTTCATACGAGAGACGCCCGCCATGTTCTTCCGCGAGCTTCGATGCGTCTGAGCCGTCGACAAATTCAGTGACCAGATAAACGACGCCGTTGTGTGTGCCGCGATCGATGAACTCGACGATGTTTCGATGCTTGAGCGCTGCGGCGACGTCGATCTCGCGCATGAAGCGTCGCATCGCTTTGTCGCTGACCGCGAATTCCGGCAACAGAGTTTTGATCGCAACCGCACGTCCAGTGCGTTGTTCGCGTCCAAGCATCACGCAACCCATGCCGCCACGTCCCAAGACCTTAATCGTGTCGTAACCGGGAATCGCCTGCGGCGAACGCTTCAACTCGATGCGACAGTCTTCACAAAGAAACGTCATGTGCTCGTCGGGCGCCGATGCCTGCGCCTGTTCTCGCCGCCCGCAGTTCAGACATTCAACCATCACGAGCACCGGTCGCTTTGGTATGCCGGCGTCCTGCGTAGTTTCGGAGAGATCGACCGGAGCTGTGGTGGTGACTTCAACGATCAGAACAGTCTCTCCACACTGAATTCGATCGCCGTTATTCAGGAACGCATCCTGGACGCGATGGCCATTGAGAAACGTTCCGTTAGTCGAACCGAGATCACGCAGGTAAGAGTGCGGCGGGTTCATCTCGAGCAGACAATGATTGCGTGAGAAGTAACGATCCTCCGGCAAACATAGGTGAGCATCAGGACTGCGGCCGATTAGAAAAGTATCGTGTTGTGTAAATGAAAAAATGCGACCTTTATAAGGCCCGGATGTGACTTTCAGATTGACTTGCATCAGGGTTGGCGATCGATCGTGAGATTGTCAAAAGCCACTTCGTAGGTGTCGCTGGTGTAAAGCCCTGCGCGGCCGCGTCGGTAGTTGGCGGTGTCAGTGACCTTCGTCAGAAATTGTCCATTGGCATAAAACGACATCTCAGCTCCACGTATTCGAATCTCCAATTGATTCGGACTGCTTCCGGAACGAATGGCGCTCGACTTTGTTCTTTGTACCAGCGACGACTGAACGCCATCTTTGTGCATGATCACTTCATACTCAGGCTCGGTCGACGGATAGATCAGCAACGCATAATCTTCGAGTTTCTTCTCGCGCGTTTGCGCGCAATGGACCATCAGCCCGAAACCCGCTGCCGGAACTTCGCCGGTGACGCTGCGCGCGGTGACTTTTACGGTCGCGTTTTCGGTGTTGTAGTCGTTCGAAGGTGCATACATGACGACGAACGTTCGCTCGCGCGACGACATGTGATACTCGCCGTTGTCGTACCAGATCTTGCCATACGCTGATGTGCCGGTGCCCCACTTGTTTTCGCTGAAATCGTCAGTGAACGAAGTCGGCACAGTCGCGTTGACGTTTGCATTTGTGTTGCTGTTGACGTTCGTGTTTGTCGTGACGTTCGCGTTGGCGTTGCGATTGTCGTTACGAACGTTCACATTCGAGTTGTTGCTGTTGGCCGACAGACTCGCTAACGCGATAACCATCACGACGAGTCCGATGCCGATGATGACAACTGCCGTGAGTCCGCCGAGTATCCACCAGATCACGTTTGATTTTTTGCGTGGCGGCGCAGCGGTCGGCGGTGGCGTCCACTGCTGCTGTGGCGGAGGAGGAGGTGGCGGCGGTGGCGCCGTGCGTCGCGGAGTCGTGACCGGAGGTTCCGGACGATAGATCTCGGTCGGCGGCGGTTCGGCCGTGTCTCGGGCTGACGGATACCTGACCGTCGCATTCGGATCGAATGCGGGCGCGTCA
>DATDFT010000299.1:0-7828 GCA_036522475.1 Pyrinomonadaceae bacterium
GAGTAAGGTCATGGTGCGCACGGTCGCGGCTTCGCGCCCGATGTACGGCAGGGCTCTGCCGTGCCGTTAAGTACATCAGGCGGCGAAGCCGCAGACTGTCCACGCTAAACTCTTAACGTTCTCTGTACTCAACCTGTAAAATGGGCTGCCTTATTCGCAATCCCGCATTGAAGTCGCATTTAGTACTTACCCGAGATCTCATGATTTCCCGAAGGAGTGTGACATGCTAAAGAAAACCTTCTGGACTGTGACGCTGATCGCCGTCACGGTCTGCTTTGTTCTTCAACTCCCTGGAACGCAGACGGTCTATTCGCAGGGTCCGCGCACACTCACGCCGGAGGAAAAAGCCAAGCGGACCGCGACTGAAGATGAACTACGGTCCGTCGCGATCGTCGAACGCAAACTGATGATCCCGATGCGCGATGGGACCCGAATCGCCACCGATGTCTATCGTCCGAAAGACACGTCAAAGAAATACCCCACGATCTTCGTTCGCACGCCTTACAACTTCAATTTCTGGGACGTGCGCAATGGTCTCCCGCGCGATCTGTCGAACGAGCTCGACGCAGTCAAACGCGGTTACGCGTTCGTAGAAATGAACGAGCGCGGGCGTTTCTTCTCGGAAGGCAATTACGATATTCTTGGTCCACCGCTTACAGACGGTGACGATGAGTTCACCTGGATCTCCAAACAACCATGGTCCAACGGAAAAGTCGGCACCATTGGTTGCTCTTCAACTGCGGAGTGGCAACTCGCAGTGGCAGCTCAAGGTAATCCGGCTTACACGACGATGATTCCGCAGGGTTTCGGCGCGGGCGTCGGACGCGTCGCTCCGTACTACGAACAGGGCAACTGGTATCGTGGCGGCGCCGTGCAGATGTTGTTCATCGCCTGGCTTTACGGCCAGCAGAACCAGGTGCGCCCGATGTTTCCGCGAACTACTTCGCAGGAAGAACTGATCGGCGCGTCGCGAGCATTCGATCTAGCACCGCAACTGCCGCCCGTCGACTGGTCCAAAGCCCTTGCTCACCTGCCCATCAAAGACATCATGGAGGCCGCGGGTGGACCACGCGGTATCTTCGCCGACCGCATGCCCGTGGACACCGGCGGCGCGATGATCCAGCGCGAGCCGAACGATCCCGCCTGGTACAAAGGCGGCCTGTGGCACGACAACATGAGGATCAACATCCCGGGGTTCTGGTTCATGTCCTGGTACGACGTGTCCATTGGTCCAAACCTCGCCGCGTTCAATCACGTCCGCAAGACTGCATCGCCCGAGATCGCAAACCAGCAGTACGCAGTCATCGCGCCCGTGCTGCACTGTAGTTACAAACGCGCGACTGAGAACACGATCGTCGGCGAACGCAGTGTTGGCGATGCACGGCTGAATTACGATGAGCTGACGTACGCATGGTTCGATCACTTTCTCAAGGGCGAGAGCAACGGCCTGCTCGAAAAGATGCCGCACGTGCGTTACTACACGATGGGTTTGAACAAGTGGCAGGCGTCCGACACGTGGCCGCCGCGCGGCGCACAGCCGTTGAGCTTCTTCCTTGCGAGCGGCGGCAAGGCAAACACGATGAACGGCGACGGCGTGTTGAGTGAAGCAGCGCCGGGGAACGATAAGCCTGACAACTTCGAATACGATCCGATGAATCCGGTGCCCTCTTACGGCGGGAACGTTTGTTGCACCGGAAACGCAATCACGGGCGGCGCTTTCGATCAGCGCAAGAACGAAGCGCGATCCGACGTGCTCATCTACAGTACCGAGCCGCTGCGCGAAGGGATCGAAGTGAGTGGTCCAATCGAAGTCACGCTTTACGTATCCTCCGATGCGAAGGACACTGATTTCACAGTGAAGCTGATCGACGTTTATCCTGACGGCCACGCTTACAATCTGGATGAAACGATCCAGCGCATGCGTTATCGCAACGGTTACGACAAGCCAAACGCCTGGATGGAGCCCGGGAAAGTTTACAAAGTCACCTTGCAACCGATGACCACCAGCAATTACTTTGAAGCTGGTCATCGCATCCGGATCGAGATCTCGAGCAGCAACTTCCCGCGTTTCGATCGCAACCTGAACACGGGTGGTCACAATTACGACGAAACAAAAGGCGTCGTCGCTCGTAATGCAATACATCACTCGCAGCAGTATCCGTCAGAGATCAAATTGACGGTGGTTCGAAAAGGCTCAATAAGTACTGCAACCCGCTAATCGATGAAACTCGCGAAGCCCATACTCTTGCCTGGGATTCTAGCCCTGGCATTTGTCTGCGCCACTTCACAGACGCGCCCGAGTCAGATGGCGAAGTGGGTTGGCAAGTATCCGGACCCGAAGTTTTTCAATCAACCCCAGATTCGCGTACCACTGCGCCGCATCTTAACGAAAGCGGATTACGACTCAGTCGGCGAGCAGCATCGCAAGTTCAGCACGAAGAACAATGAATTTAACTTGCCTCACGAAGTACTCGACGAGCTCGGATTGAAAGAACAATGAACACCACTATGAAACCAAAAGAACTCACCATACGTGGCCTGATCCTGGGCGCGCTGATCACGACCATCTTTACCGCTGCCAACGTCTATCTCGGACTCAAGGTTGGCCTGACCTTCGCCTCATCGATTCCGGCAGCCGTAATCTCGATGGCGATTCTGAGCGTCGTGAAGGACTCGTCCATTCTCGAAAACAACATCGTTCAGACCGTCGCGTCAGCAGCCGGCACGCTCTCTGCGATCATCTTCGTGTTGCCGGGTCTCGTGATCGTCGGTTGGTGGACCGGATTTCCGTTCTGGCAATCGTTTCTGATTTGCCTGAGCGGCGGCATACTCGGTGTGTTGTTCACGATTCCTCTGCGACGCGCACTCGTAACCAATTCCGATCTTCCCTATCCTGAAGGCGTCGCAGCCGCAGAAGTGTTGAAGGTTGGATCCGGCACGCGTGGTGAAACCAGGGATGACACGGGCGAAGCGCGCGAAGGTCTCGTCGCCGTGATCCTTGGATCCGCAGCCTCGGCCGGACTCGCAATCGTCACGGCAACACGTATCGCTGCAGCAACTGTCACGGGTTTCTTCCGTGTCGGGACGACTGCCTCAACCGGTTACGACATCGCGTTCTCACTCGCACTCGTCGGCGCAGGACATCTCGTCGGATTGTCAGTCGGTATCGCAATGCTCACGGGCCTCATCATCTCGTGGGCCATCGCAGTGCCGATTCTCACTTCTCAGCAGCCCGCTGCTGCGGGAGTCGCACTCGCCGCGCACACGGCTACGATCTGGCGCACACAAGTTCGCTTCATCGGCGCGGGCGCGATTGCGATCGCCGCGATCTACACTCTCGCGCGGCTTGCTAAACCAGTGGTGGGCGGACTCGTAACCACCCTCGCCGCTTCACGCGCGACAGAAAGAAGTGACGATCGCGATCGAGATCTTTCGCCCGGCTGGATCATGGTCCTGACTGCAGGCTGTCTTCTGGTCGCGGCCTGGCTCGCATTCACATTCGCGCGCTCGACTGTACTCGCCTCAAACGCAATAACACTCACAATCATTGCCGTACCTTTCGTTCTGCTCGGCGGTTTTTTGATTGCCGGCATCTGCGGCTACATGGCCGGACTGATCGGCGCATCAAACAGCCCGATTTCCGGCGTCGGCATTTTGTCGATCGTGCTCTGTGCGTCAATACTCATCCTTGCTGTATCGCCCACCTCAGCAACGCAACCGGCGCTCGTCGCGTTTGCACTCTTCATCACAGCGATCGTCTTCGCCTGTGCAACGATCTCCAACGACAATTTGCAAGACTTGAAGACAGGCCAACTCGTCGGCGCTTCGCCGATGCGACAACAGATCGCGCTCATCGTCGGTGTCGCGGCAGGCGCGTCAGTGATCCCTTTCGTCCTTAACTTACTAGCGAGGGCTTACGGTTTCGCCGGCGCTGCGAACGTCGGCGTTCTTGATCCAGCACATCCGTTGCCCGCGCCGCAAGCGACGCTAATCTCCGCGTTGGCCCAGGGTGTAATCGGCGGCAGTCTGCAATGGAAAATGCTCGGCATCGGCGTGCTGGTTGGCATTGGTCTCATTCTGCTCGACACGCTTCTTGGCGCCATGAACAAGATACGCATCCCGCCGCTTGCAGTCGGCATTGGTATTTACTTGCCGATGTCCGCGACGTTCGCGGTTGTTGTCGGTGCAGTCATATCTTACTGGTACAACAAGGTGGCTCTCTCTTCAGCGAATCCCGAACGCACGGAGCGACTCGGCACGCTCGTCGCTTCGGGTTTAATCGTTGGCGAGAGTATCTGGGGTGTGATCAATGCGGGTCTGATTGTCGGCTTGTCGAACGACGCACCGATCGGACTTGTTCCCGAAACCTTCGCGCCTGCGCCATGGCTCGGCGTGATCGGTTTCGTCGGGATCATCATCCTGCTGTACTCGTGGATGCTGCGTCGCTCGAGAGCCGCACATTAATGAAAAGGGCACAAAGGTCTCCCATGTGCGTCTAATCAAACAGAATTCTTGTTTCCTAAGGAGCACATCTTTGCGAAAGACATTCTTCACGGTTTCGGTCCTCGTCGTTGTCACGCTCTGCCCTGTCTACGCGGGCGCTCAACAGACGCAGAAAGCTGAAGACGCTGGTGAAGCGGCGTTACGCGAAAAAGCATACGCCCTGTTGGAATCATTGGCCGGTGAGATCGGCACGATGCAGTCTCCGGAAAACCGTGCTCGCATAGCCTCCAACATCGCCGGTTCGCTTTGGACTCACAACGAGAACCGCGCGCGTGAATTATTTGCCCTCGTCCAACAGGACATCAATACAGGGTTGCAGGTTCCAAATACTGAGGACCCGGAAGATCTCCACACGTTCATGGTGTTCCTGAGATTGCGAATGGACACCATCAATCGAATTGTGAAACACGATCCGGAGTTGGCGTACGAGTTTTTCAAGGCGACTGCAATCAGTCCGGACGTCAAGCTGAGTGAGTCGGCTGGCGCCGCCGAACAGCAGCTGGAAGCACAACTGGCAAAGCAGGCTGCTAACAGCAGTCCGGACCTGGCTCTGCAACTCGGCCGCAAAGTACTCGCGCATGGCCTCTCTGACGAGCTCTCAACAATCTTCAGGAGATTGAACCGCAAACACAAAGAGCAAGCGACGGCCCTCTATAAAGATATCGTTCAAAAGATCGATGAGAGCGATCTGGGAAACGACTGGAGCGCAACAAATTTCGCGGTGAACTTCGCCACGGCTTTCGTACCGCCCGAGATCGACGAGGCAAATTATTCCGAGCTGATAACCGTGTTCACAAAGATCGCGGTTGCGAATGGCTGTAACAGAAAAACAGTTCAGGCGGACGTCGAGCGTGAAGAAACTTGCTCTCGACTCGTTCCGGTGATGAGTGTTATTGCAAAGTCCAATCCATCGCGCGGCGCGCAATTCGCCCGCTGGCACGCTGATGAGGAGTATTCTTATCGCCAACCGGCACAGTATGCCGAGTTGCAGGACGCTGCATCAGACGGTTCCGTTGAAGACGTTCTCGCCTTGATCAAGAAGTATCCGGATATGGATGATGAAATTCGTGGGCGGGCATATTTCAAGGCGCGGGAGGACGGTGACGTCGAGCTCGCGCGAAAGATTGCGTCCGAGGTCCACCAACCTGAATACAAACAGCGAATGCTTGCTGACCTCGGTGAGCAAAATGACACTCCAGTTAAGGATGACAACTCGATCGACTTGGAAAAGTACCTCGCCGAAATCAAACAACCCGAAAGGAAGGCTATATTCCTGGCGGCGGTTGCGAATCAGATCGGGGCAAAGGATAGGAAAACTGCTCTCAAGCTGCTGAATCAGGCCAGTCAAATAGTCGACGCGATGAAGCCGGGTAAGGCACAGCTCGAGTCGCAGTTGGGACTGGCGATGATTTACTGTTATCTGAAGAATGATCGGGGCTTCTCGATCATGCAGTCGCTCGTGCCGAAACTGAATGAGCTGGTTGAGGCTTCGGCAAAACTGGATGGAGTTGAACGACGATATCTTAGCAACGGCGAGTGGAACATGACCGGCGAAGGCGTTCTCGGAGAGCTGTTAACGGGGCTGGCTAACAATGCGAGTTTCTTTGCGCACTGCGATTTTGACCGCGCAGTTAGCCTGGCGTCACAATTCGAACGGCCCGAGATACGCATCATGGCACAGTTAAAACTGGCCCAGGGTATCCTGGCTGGTCCAGTCAAGCCGCTGCCTCTGCGCTACGCCAACTATACTTACTAACGATGTCAATCGAGCGACTAACAATACGCCGGGCCGAAGCGGACGACTGTGTCGCCGTCGCCGAGATGTTCAAGTCTCTGAAAGTATTTCCGGGCACGCTTCAGGTGCCGTATCCGTCACGTGAGTACTGGCGAAAGCGGATCACCGACAACCCGGAGAGTGCGTACTACCTGGTCGCGATTATCGACGAACGTGTGGTGGGCATGGCCAACATCGACACGTTTCCGAATCGTCCACGTCGCAAACACGCGGGTGCGATTGGGATCTGTGTGCATGAGGAATGGCAGGGCAAAGGTGTCGGAGCAGCATTGATGCACGCGATCCTCGACCTCGCCGACAACTGGCTAAACCTCACGCGCATCGAGCTCGAAGTCTTTTCCGACAACGAAGCGGCCATACATCTCTACGAGCGTTTCGGATTCGAAGTCGAAGGTACGCTCCGGCAACACGCTTTTCGTGACGGTCAGTTTGTTGATTCGACAATGATGGCGCGACTCAAGCAACATCGCTGATTTTAATTTAGGAGCATTCATGGAACCCACACTAGGTAACGCTAAGATTTGTTACATCGAGATTCCGGCCGTTGATGTCGAGAAGTCCATCGAGTTTTATCAGGCTGTCTTTGGCTGGCCGGTAAGGCGTCGTGGGGATGGCACACCGGCGTTTGACGATGGCGTGGGACAGGTCAGCGGCACGTGGGTCACAGGCCGGCCTCCATCCACCGAAGCTGGTCTCTTGATCTACATCATGTGCGACAGTGTTGCCGAAACGATCGACTCGATCGTGGCCCACGGCGGTGAGATCGTGCAGCCCATCGGCGCCGATGCGCCCGAAATCACTGCTCGTTTTCGCGACCCGGCGGGCAACATACTCGGTCTCTACCAACAACCCGAAAACTAGCCGCAGATTACGCGGATGCGATCCGTATAATCCGTGGCTTACTAATTTGTGGACGCGGTCTGCTTGAGGGTAATCATGTGGTTGTCGGCTTTGCTCATCTCGTCGAAGAGCCGCTTTAATTGATCGTAGGTCGTCACTGGAAACAGGATCGCGTCGTTGCCGCCGAAGAAAAAGTCACGCTTGTAGATCAGCATTGTGTGGTCCTGGGTCACACCCATGTTTATCTCAAGCTTGCAGATCGCACAGACGTTGATCGGCGCCGGGCGATCGGCGTTGTCAAGCGCGTAACCTTTAGGTAATGAAAACTCGATGTGGTCTTCCTCGGACCACGGAAAGTGAAAATAAATTGGATAACGTCGCGTGCCCGCGCTGAACAACGCATCGATCCCTTTGTGAAAAAATCCGGGCTGGAAGAAAAGTCGCTTACCGGTGCGTTGTGCATAACCGGTGACGCGGACGTGATACTTGTAGACAAACGGTTTCACCGGATCGGTCACATTCTTGATCACGATATTGCTTAACTCCGCCGTGCTCATCCTTCCCTTCACTGCTTCTTTCAGGTTCTCTTCGCGTTGGACGGGCGAATCATCGTCGTTGAGATTTTTGCGTTCGACAGCGAGATGACCGGTGTATTCGATGCTGACGTCGCCTTCAAGCGTGCCGTTCTCG
>DATDFT010000300.1:0-11219 GCA_036522475.1 Pyrinomonadaceae bacterium
CACTATGAGCGGTGGGAGAGGAACGGGTACTTTGCCCCCGAGATAAATCGCGATCCGGGCGCGCCGGTGTTCAGTATCGTCATTCCGCCGCCGAACGTTACGGGCTCGCTTCACATGGGCCATGCGCTCCAGCACACACTCATGGACGTGATGACGCGGCACAAGCGTATGCGCGGGTATCGCACGCTCTGGCTGCCCGGCATGGACCACGCCGGCATCTCCACACAGTTGATGGTCTCGCGCGCGCTCAAGAAGGAAGGGAAGTCGCGACATGATCTCGGGCGCGAAAAGTTTGTCGAACGCGTCTGGCAATGGAAACGTGAATCAGGCGGACAGATCATCGTGCAGATGCGTCGCGAAGGCGCGTCGGTCGACTGGTCACGCGAGAAGTTTACGATGGACGAAGATCTCTCGCGCATCGTGCGCGAAGTGTTCGTACGTCTGTATGACGAAGGCTGGATCTATCGCGGCAATCGCATCGTGAACTGGTGCCCGCAGGACCAGACAGTGCTCTCCGATCTCGAAGTCGAGAAACTGCCGCAAGCCGGCAAGCTCTATTACCTCCAATATCCGATCAAAAACAGCGATGCGCGTGTAACCGTCGCGACTACGCGCCCCGAAACGATGCTCGGCGATACGGCCGTCGCCGTTAATCCAAACGATGAACGCTATCGCGACCTGGTAGGCCAAACCGTTCTACTGCCACTCACGAATCGCGAGATCCCCGTCGTCGCTGACGAATACGTCGATCCCGAATTCGGCACGGGCGCAGTGAAGATCACGCCGGCTCACGATCCGAACGACTATGAAATGGGCCTGCGACATGATCTGCCACAGGTTATCGTGATCGATCAGCACGCGAAGATGACGGAAGACGCCGGCGCCGACTTCACCGGGCTCGATCGGTACAAGGCACGCGAGAAAGTGGTCGCCGACTTCGAAGCACTCGGACTGCTCGAAAAAGTCGTTGACTACGAATTCTCGATCTCCAAGTGCGAACGCTGCAAGACTGTCATCGAGCCGCTCATCTCGACGCAGTGGTTCATGAAGATGGACCAACTGCGCGATCTCGCGCTCGAGCTCATGGCGCGCGAAGATAAACCACACTTCACGCCCGAGACGCCGTACAAAAAAGTGTACACGGAATGGCTCGAAAACCTGCGCGATTGGACCATCTCGCGACAACTCTGGTGGGGCCACCAGATCCCGGCATGGTACACGCCAAACGGCCAGGTAGTTGTCGCTCGTTCTGAGGAAGAAGCGCGCGCAAAGGCCGGCACGAGCGAACTGACACAGGATCCGGACGTGCTCGACACGTGGTTCTCGTCTGCGTTGTGGCCGTTCTCGACACTCGGCTGGCCCAACCAAACAAACGATCTGAAAACCTTTTATCCCACGTCCGTGCTGGTAACCGCACGCGACATAATCTTCCTTTGGGTGTCACGCATGGTGATGATGGGAATGAAGTTCATCGGCGAAGAACCCTTCGAAGACGTGTTCATCACAGGAACGATCCTCGACAACCAGGGCCAGCGCATGTCGAAAACGAAGATGAACGGAGTGGATCCAATCGACGTGTTCGACACGTTTGGAGTCGACGCAACGCGTCTCACGCTCGCGCAGGTCGGCAGCACTGACACCCGCTGGAATGAAAAGCAGGTCGAGTCGTATCGCAACTTCGCAAACAAGATCTGGAACGCAGCGAGATTCTGCTTAATCAACTCAGAAGGTGCGGGAGTAAACGAGGAAACGCTGAAAGGCAGCACTGCGCTGCACGATCGCTGGATCGTTTCGCGACTCAACAAAACCGCGCGCGAGCTAAACGCCGCCATCGACAGTTACGAATTTCACGGCGCGGTGCAGTCGCTCTATCACTTCTTCTGGGACGACTTTTGCGACTGGTATATCGAGCTCACAAAGGCTGACGTGACGGCAGAACAGCCTAGCGCCGCGCGCACGGAGGCTCGCTCGCGACTGCTCACTGTTCTCGAACAGGCGCTGAGATTGTTGCATCCATTCATGCCGTACATCACCGAAGAGTTGTGGCAGCGTTTGCCCGGCGAGAAGCGTCTGCACGCGGCCTACGAAGGCGCGGAGCCGACAGTGATGTTGACTGCATATCCTGAAACATCCGCGGAGTTGATCGACGAATCCGCGGAGTCGGAGATGCAGGCGATCATCGAGCTCATTTCGCGCGTGCGAAAGATTCGTTCGGAAATGAATATCAAACCGGGCGAACGGATACCGATTGTTGTCGGCGCGCCGGACGAGAACCTGCGTAGCGTGTTCGAATCGGCACGCGAACAGATCGCGCGGCTCGTTCGTGCTTCTGAAGTTTCTGTCAACGCTCGGCTCGACGCACCGAAAGCATCGGCACGCGCGGTGTTAAGCGGCGGCGCTGAACTCGCCGTGCCACTCGAAGGCTTGATCGATTTCGAACAGGAGCGCCGCCGTTTGCAGCGCGAACAGGAGAAGTTGCAGGCCGAATCGACGAAACTCGAAGCGCAGCTCAGTAATCCGAACTTCGTCGAACGCGCGCCCGCCGAACGCGTCGGCGAAGTGCGCGACCGTATCGCTGCCATCGCGCAACAGTCCGCACAACTTCAGCAGACAGTCGAGAACCTGCAATGAACTGGATCGACGAAGGCGCGCTTTACTCACAAATCGGTCTCTACCTCCGCGAAGATCTCGGACGCGGCGACATCACTACGCAATCGATCATTGCGCGTAACACGCGTGCTCGCGCGCGTTTCGTTGCCGGCGAGAACATGATCGTCGCAGGGCTTGAAGCGGCCGAGGAAGTTTTCCTGACGCTTGACTCGCAGCAACAACTCGAAGCGTTTGTCTCTGACGGCGAACCTGTCGAGACCGGCAAGGTGATCGCGCGCATGGTCGGATTTGCCGATGTGCTGATCTCCGCCGAGCGTGTGGCGTTGAACCTGATGCAGCGACTCTCGGGCATCGCCACGCTCACGAACAAGTACGTAAAAGCAGTCGAAGGCACGGGCGCGCAAATCGCAGACACGCGCGCGACGACACCGGGATTGCGGCAGCTCGAACGATACGCGGTCGAGCTCGGCGGCGGATTCAACAGCCGGTTCGGTCTCGACGATGGCGTGGTGGTGACTTCAAATCATGTTTCGATTCTTGGCGGCCTCACCGGTGCGGTGAAAACTGCGAAAGAGAAGCTCGGGTATCTGCATAAGATTGCGATCGAAGTCTCTACCGAAAACGAAGTGCGAGAAGCGATTGGCGCAGGAGCGGATGTGATTGTCGTTGACGGTCTGAATGCGGAGGAGTTTGGGCGGCTCGCGAGGGCCGCGAGAGAGTTATCTAAAACGGTTGTGATCGATTGTGCGGGGAAGATCACGCCGGAGAATGTCCGTGAATACGCGGACGCGGGTGCGCAACTCATACGGGTTGAGGCGCTGACGAGTGCGGCCACCGCGGCGGATATCAGCTTCAAAGTTCAGCCTTTTTAAGCCACAAGAAGGCACACAAAACACAAAAACATGATGTGGGGAGAGGCGGCGCGCAGAAGACTTGCTCAAAGAGCCCTCGAGCGCCAGCTTGCCTATCAACAGCACAAAGCGCAGCACGTCCAGGGACGTGAAGCGGAGATCATCGCGGCGATGATACGATCCTCGATGCGTGTGCGCGAGAAGCTCGAGAAGTTTCAGCCGATCAAAGCTGATGCTCGTGTGGTTGAGATTGGCAGTGGAGCACATGGGCTCATCTTCTACTTTGGAACTGAGCACCGAATCGGTGTCGATCCGCTCGCGGTTAGTTATCGAAGCTTGTTTCCATGCTGGCAGCGCCGCGCCCAGATGATAGCAGCGATTGGTGAGGCGCTGCCGTTCGCGGATCAGAGTTTTGATGTAGTGCTTTGCGACAACGTGGTCGATCATGCCGAGTCGCCGCGGAAAATTGTCAGCGAACTGGCACGGATTCTCGTTCGAGGCGGCCTGCTTTACTTCACCGTCAACATTCATCACCAGTTTTATTCAATTGCGGCCGGTCTGCACTCGAGCTGGAGAGTTGCGGGTGTGCCGTACGAGGTCGGCCCTTTCGCAGATCACACCACGCATTTGACGCTCAGCGCTGCGGCGAACCTGTTTCGCGATCTGCCGCTCGAAATCATGAGTGCGACGAGCAACATCGACGAGGCGAGAGCAAGAGCGCGTAAACAGTCGGCCAGGCACATGGGCGACCGGCTGAAGCGAGTGTTCTTTAAGAATGCGCTTTATGAAGTGGTGGCGCGGCGCGTTTAATTTTGGAACGTTGCTGCGCGAGTGGTCGTGGAAGCCTTTCGAAGCATCCGGCTGGAACTTGCTGGCATCTGGATAGCGGGGGTATCTTAAGAGCGAGGTTAAAAGGAGCCTGAACATGCCTGGTAGGATTCGTAGTTATATCAAAGTCCTCATTGCTGTTTGCCTGGTTGTCAGCTTCTGCCTGGCTGAGGGCAATGCCCAAACGCGCCGGAAGAAGCGCTCCAGACGCGCTGCGCCTGCGGCACCCAAGCCTGTAATTACAAATCCTCCAATCGCGCCGCCTGACGCGACGCAAAGCACTGCCGCGACCGAAACGACCGGAACCGGCGACGATGTGAAGATTATCAGCACGGCTGACTCCACTCAGGACCCGTCACAGCCGGCGCAGACTAAAAAACCGGAGACGACGCCAGCGGCCCCCGAGAAGGATCAGATGCAGCAGACCATCACGACCCTCTCGAACCAGGTCAACAAACTCAACGACAAACTCTCACAGATGCAGGATGACGATCGCTACCAGATGGATATGGAGCGTTTGACTCGTGCCGAGCAGCGAGCTGAGCAGTTGCGGTCGCAGTTGATGGATACTCAAGCCAAGATTGGAGACTTCGAAGCGGCGTTGGAGCAGATCGATTTTGCTTTGCAACCGGAAAACATCGAGAGCTCGACGGCCGGTTATGGGAGCACTCGTCCGGAACAGACGCGGGAAGCTCGTAAGAAACAGCTCGAGGGCCAGAAATCGCGAGTACAGGCGCAGTTGAAACTTGCTGAGAGCAGCAAGGCGCGTTTGGAAACTGCGGTTGCGAACGCTGATTCAGAGGTTGATACGCTGCGGGCGAAGTTGAATCAACGTCGCGAGCAGATGGACGCGCAGCCGGTGACGACCGACACGCCGGTCAAGCCACCCCGAAAACCTTAGCCACAAAAAGGCACAAAGGCACACAACAAGAGTTAATCAGGTGAGGTGCTTGTGTGCATTGAGACAGCGCGCCAGACGCCGAGTTGGTTAATGAAAGTCAGCGTGTAAGGATTCGAACTTGCTGATTCGCCGCGAACGACTGCAGTATCGCCGTAAACTGAAACACTCACCTTCGCCGCATTTGTTTTTTCATACTTCAACTTTCCTGCACGCATCTCGTCGATTAATTGTTCACGCGGGATTTGCGCGCCGCCGCGCGTCCAGATGAACGATGGGTCAGTGAGTGCACTGAGCTTGTCGGCGTCGCGCGAGAGGATAGCTTGATGGAGGACCGCGTCGGCAGCAGTAACTTCACTCTTGCTCTCGGCTTCGGTGCGCGGCATTCGTGTTGACTGCCAGTTCACTGCCTGCCACTTTCCGTTTCGTTTGACGAATGTGCCGCTGTTGAGCAGGTTCGCGACTTGTTTCGTTCCGCCAGTGTCCGTGGTCGCGACCAGACGAAACGCTACGACCGCAGTGTCACCATACTGCTGAATGCGAATATCCTCGGCGGTGTAGACCGTTTTCGGATCGGTCGGCTTCGGCGCAGGCGTGCTGCGCACATCGTGCATGACCTCGGCTTTGTTTACTCGCCGGCCTGCGGAACGCGTGTAGATCAAATCGTCAGCCCAAAAGCGATCGTGTACTGCGACGTCGTTGCGCGACGCGCCGGCGAGGAAGTCGTTCAGGAGTTTCGTTAACTCGGCTGCGTCAGGCGCAGTTTGAGCAAGGACGCTGGAAGCTAACGTTAACAGCAGCAGCGAGCACAGGATTGTCTTCATATTCTTATTTCACCAGCGCCACTAACGCGGCCGCGAAATTCATCCAGACATTGGTACCAGCAAACAGCAGCCGCAATGGCTGCAACGCGATGATTAGGATCGTGCCCCACAAGAACACAGGATGCAGCCGGCGATGCTTGTAGGTGTCGTACGCGACAAAACCAAGCAAACACAGATCGGTTAGACCGAAGAACGCGAGTGGTCCACCGCTCTCAATGAATTTGAAAGGAATACGCGCGATTGCTGGTGTTAGCAGATTGATCATAGCCAACAGCATGAGACGTTTGTGTACTTGCAGTTTCCGGCGAAAGTAGAGTGCCAATCCGATGAGTACAGAGAAGGTCAACATGTCACCGAGCGGAACGACGAGAAACTGTAGTGGCGAGGGGCCCGGCGTAACTTCTCGAGCCGCTGCGTAAAGCGCCGTCAAGACGCCGACCACAACAAGGAGTGCTGCCAACACTCCTCCAGCAATGCCGAGGCGTTGATGCACGCGCGTGCGATGTGTCGCGACGAGAGATACCTGGGCGATAAAGAGAAGTACCCACGCCGTCATCACAATTCCGTGCAACTGAACTATGCGATTGGGCAGGTCCGGTGTGTCGAAGAAATGTTTGAGATAGTAAGTGCGTGCGAAACCGGCGAGTACGATTAAGGGAGTAACAATTGCTGCCAGGATGTAAAGCCGTCGATCGTTGACACGGCCCGGCATTCGGGGGGTTGCTGCCATCGAATCCTCCAACAGGGGTTTAGAGGTGCCGATATTAGCAAATCTCCAGGATAGGTGTTACGAGGTTTTGCTCACAAATCGAAGATGCCACGCGACAAGCCCGTAGCACCTTTTCGTTACGGGGTGAAGACGACGGTGTTTGCCTTGCTGGCTTTCACATAGATCAGCCAGACGAAGAAAATGACGGCAAGGAACAACAGACTGCCAAGGTCCGGTTCGTCCCGGGCGATGAAGGTTGGGACTGCCGGCGATTCCACATCGCTGCTATCAAACTGTTCGTTACTAATATCCTGAATGACTGCGCCACTCACAGGCGTGACCAATTGATAACGGAGCGCGAGCATCGTGGCTGCTTCTCTCAACGAATCGTCTCGAACGTTCAGAATGCGCGCCACTTCATCGTTAGCCCAGAGCCGCGCGAGCTGATCTGAGGTTTGAATACCTTCTGGAGCCGAATTCTTATCCACGTGCTTTACAGACCTCACGAACTCATATGTCGGAGTAAGCCCGGACAACTGTCTAAACAGACGCTCGAGGTCCGCTTGTAGTAAAAATCCCAGCCGCACTACCGATTTCACCTGATTGATGCCGTCAAGCTTCTTTTCAATCTCATCTGAACCGATACTCGTCTGCACAGAGTAAAGCGCTGGTCCATCGAAGCGTTCGTGCCAACGGTTTACGAGTGGATCCACAGATTGAAGAATGACGCGTTGCGGGCTGTGAATCCAAACAATCGCGTTGTTACCGGGAGTTGCGGTGGCCAGATCCCAGGCTGTACGGAGTGCCGGTACATTATCTGCGCCGCCGACGAACTGAGTCCT
The DNA here is from genome assembly GCA_036522475.1 of Pyrinomonadaceae bacterium. Lineage (GTDB taxonomy): Bacteria > Acidobacteriota > Blastocatellia > Pyrinomonadales > Pyrinomonadaceae > PSRF01. Next base: position 7,563 of record DATDFT010000300.1, read on the forward strand.
GCCTAAAAGCATACTCGCGCCGACAATGCTGCCGGCAACAACGTGCTCGCCATTAATTTGGTGGTGCCATTCTGAATCCGCCAAAACGAGTTGCACGTCCATGTCATACGGGAGCGCCTTGAGCGCCGCGATAATCTGAGGTTGCCACTGGGCCATCGAGGCGGAGGTGTCTACTACGAGCACGATGCGGCGGAGATGCGCAGGCGTGTGTGCCTCAACCGATTGCTTAACGATATTTCCATCCATCTCGAACGGGTTTCTACTCCAGGCAGCATCGTCGCTGTCGGTCCGAGACAGACGGAGCGCGGTATCCGGCCGCATCAGCTCCGAATCGCTGAAGTCTCCGAGAAGTTGAAAACCTTTGTTGTGGAGGGAAACGGTGGAATGCACTGCTAAACCGTAATCGGAGTTCAGCGGATGCGGAGAGTCAATCATGATCCAGTGCTTCGCATTGCGTGGCATGTGGAAATTTCGAGCGGTGAAGTGAGGAAGAATGAGCCGCGCCTGATCTTTGGACTCCAGGACCAGTGGGATCGTCATGCCGATACTGATTTTGATCCCGGTCCGGAAGCCAGCCACCGGATTCGATCGGACCAAAATCCGATCCCGTCCTGCTGTTGAGACCAGGACAAGAGCGCGACGTTCCCCATAGCTCTTCGCCACCGGTGTGGCGAGACGCCCAGTAAACTCCGTCTTCCGCTCCACGCCGCCGTACCAATGAGTAACGCTCGAGACAACGGCTCCGGTCGGCAACTGTATCTCGGCGCGAACCTCTTTGTCTGAGTAAGAAGAGTTTTCGACGGCGAAGGCCCAATCCAAGTGACCCACACCGCCATCAGCATCCACTGTTCCGGTAATGTTGGAACTCGTAAGTGACAGGCCCTTCAAGATGCCGCTCGTTCTCGTCCCGTCGGCATGGTCTTCAAACTCAACATCATTGGGTCGTAACACACGACCGTTAACACTTCGAGGAGCAGGCACCGAGTCAAACGTTTCTCCAGTGACGCGATAGTAGATGTCGCGGGCATCTTCTACCTTGTTTGTTGTAGAACTCCTGGCCGAAAAGAAATCGCTCATCACAAAAAGCGACCGAGCCCGCAGGTCGTAGCACCTCTGTAGCATGTAGTCTTTGCTGCCATACTTACGTAGAAAGCGAATTCCTTCTGCTCGCTCTTCAGGTGAAGCAGATGCGGCCAGCTCCAGTCCGTGGCGCGTGATGGCCGGCGGCAGTTCCAGGGCCGCAATGAATGCGGCGACAACAGCCAACCCTGCGAAAAGACTCTTGGTTGTAAGCAGAAAACTTTTGTTTGGTCCTGTCGCTGCGAGTCGTCTCAATTGGTTGCGCATGATCAGCGCGGAGACGAGTGCGAAAAAAGGAGAGAGTGGCAACAAGCCGACAGCGATGAGCAGCGTTAACGCCGCGAATGGTATGAGTGGCAGATAGATGAACGAATAGAACAGCGAGACGCCGATCGCGATGGCGTTACACACACCCGCGAGACCGAGCTGGCCTGGTTCGTTGCGACGAATCGCAAACCAAACCTGAAGCTGCGTGAGCGGCACGAGAATTACAAGGAACAAGTGCCAACTGGTCGGGATTGGATCAAAGAACATATGCGCGCAGAGGTTCGTAGTAACTTCAACAGTTACGGCAATCGCCGGCAGGATCACTCCGGCGACGAGATTGAACTTCTGCGTGGAGGTGAGTCCGAGTTGCTGCCCGTGCTGGTACATCATGGCCGAAAACCTTTGCAGTGTGGCGCTGACTCTACATTACAAAGTAATTTGCTGCAAGCCAAATTTCGTGGTCAATAGTTTATCGCGGTGTTCTGGACTTGGCTGCAAATTTTAGACAAACTACAACACACGAAGTTCCAGTTCAGAGCAAACACGTGCTTACTAAGCACGAAGTTCCGAGATTATGTCAACGATTCCACAGCGCGAGCTCTATCGCCTGATCAATGAAGCGAGTGTGCGTGGCGAACGAGTCGTCGTCGCCACAGTCGCTCACACGCGCGGCTCGACTCCGCAACAGCGTGGCGCGAAGATGCTGTTCTTCGAAAACGGAGAGGTTGCGGGCACGGTCGGCGGCGGTTGTATCGAAGCAGAAGTTTGGGCCGAAGCGAAGTCAGCCATGCGTTCCGGCCAATCGCAGTTGCACCACTTCTCGCTCACCGCTGATGAAGCGAGTGAGGAAGGAATGGTTTGCGGCGGAACGATGGATATCTTTGTTGAAGTGATGAGTCCTTGATATGTCGCAGGATCTACTCGATAACTATCGCGCAAAGCATCAGCATCCGTTGAACCGGCTCTGTCACAGCATCGGCATACCGATGATCACAGTGTCATGGCCGCTCGTCTTTTTTTACTGGCGCTGGGCGTTGCTGTTGTTTGTAGTGGGCTGGACACTTCAGTTTGTTGGCCATGCGATCGAAGGAAATCAACCCGCGTTCTTCAAAAACCCTGTCTACTTTTTCATCGGACCGCTCTGGCTACTCCGGCGCGCCGCCTCTCTATTTGGCTTAGCCAAAGCTTCGAAGTGACTCAAACATCGATCGTGAAAATAATTGAGCAGGTAATCGAGCGCGGCGAGATCGCTGTGCTGGTTACCAGGGTCACTGGTTCACAAAACGTCGGCGCGAAGTTATTGATCCATCAGAACGGTGAAACGTTCGGCGATCTCGGTGATGCAGAGTTGGATTCTGCTGCGGTAGCGCGGGCTGTAAGTTTTCTTAGCTCGCGTGAAGAGACACGGCTTTTTGATTTCAGTTCGTTCGAAACGTCATTGTTATTTGAACGCTTGCAACCGGCGCCGCGACTCGTTGTGTGTGGCGCGGGACATGTCGGTGCGTCGCTCGCAAAACTCGCGGCTTTTGCGGGTTATCAGACTACGTTGCTGGACGATCGGGCGGAGTTTCTGAAACGCGAGCGCTTTCCCGAAAAACAGATTGAATTGATGGTTGCTGAGGATTGGAGTTCGGCAGTTCGAGATGCGATCGGCAATGGTCGTGGCGTTTCCGTGGCGGTCGTCACGCGTGGACACAATGAAGACGAGCAGTGCATGCATGCGGTCATGCGCGCCGATCCGGACTACGTGGGTTTGATCGGGAGCAAGCGACGCACTTCGATCGTTATCGACCGACTGCGCGATGCCGGCGTTCCCGACGAGCAACTCAAAAAAATCCACGCTCCCATCGGCCTCGACATCGGCGCCGTCACTCCCGAAGAAGTCGCCCTCGCCATCCTCGCCGAAATCGTCGCCGCACGGCGCGGCGCCGCAGGCGGATCACTTTCCTCGTGGCGTCGGCAGAGGTAGTGCAGTCAATGAGACGCTTGAGGCGGTGTGTAGCATTCGATGTTAAGAGTATTCATTCATGCCAACCGAGCTTGCTTCTGTAGTCGAGTCTGAACGGCCCACGGGGCGGCGCAGTGGGATGTTCCGCGCGCTTTCGAATCGCAACTACCGGATCTTTTGGACCGGTGCGTTTCTTTCCAACGTTGGCACGTGGATGCAGGCGGTCGCGCAGGGTTGGCTGGTTTTGAAGTTGACTAACTCGCCTTTGTGGCTCGGGCTCGACGCCTTCATGGCTACGGCGCCAGGTTTCATCTTCACACTCGCGGGCGGAGTCTTTGCCGACCTGATCGACCGACGGCGTT
>DATDFT010000301.1:0-9312 GCA_036522475.1 Pyrinomonadaceae bacterium
GATACACGCTGCTCACGGCGATCCACCGCTCTGGCGCCGCGCCCCCGGATTTCAAACTCTCGTTCACATCATTCTCGAGCAACAGGTGTCGTTGAAGTCTGCGAAGGCGATGCTGGTGCGACTCGAGGCGGCGATTCAGCCCTTCGCGCCGGAGAGGTTTATCGAGCTCGGCGATGCTTACTTGCGCGGATTGGGTGTGACGCGACAGAAGTCTGCATACGTGTTGGATCTGTCGGCGTCGATCGTTAAGGGGGATTTAAGTTTTACGAAGCTTGCGCGGATGAGTGATGAAGAGGCGCGAATGGTTTTGACACGCGTGAAAGGGATCGGCTCCTGGAGCGCGGATGTATACCTGCTGATGGCGATGCGCCGCGCGGACATCTGGCCCGCGGGAGACCTCGCGCTCGCGGTGGCGATGAAAGAGTTGAAAGGCTTGGGTAAGCGGCCCGGACCAGAGGAACTAGAACGAATAGCCGAACGGTGGCGTCCGCATCGTGCGGTGGCAGCGCGAATGTTGTGGCAATACTATCTAGGCCGCCGGACTCTTACTTCGCGATTGTTGACGCCGTAGTGGTTGTCTGCGGCACAGTGAGGTCGGGCGTGGCCGGCACGTTTTCCATCGTCAACTCGATCAAATCATCAACGACCGCCTTCAGATCATTCGTCTCTCGATAAACCTGTAGCTGTCGATCCGCTGACGTTCCACGCTTGAGGATTGTGTGTACGTGCTCGATTTCTTTTCGCGAACCAAGGTCGTCAACGACGTCGTCCACAAACTCCAGCAACTCCAACACGAGATCTCGCACCGGCACTTCCGTCTGCTTTCCGAAGTCGATCAACTTCCCATCCAACCCGTACCGCACTGCGCGCCACTTGTTCTCCTGGATCAACATGCGCCGGTACAACCGGAACCCGAGATTCTTATCAATCAACTTATTCAACTTCGCCACGATCGCCTGGAACAACGCCGCAATCGCAATCGTGTCGTCGACTCGCGTCGGAATATCGCAAACACGAAACTCGAGTGTCGGAAAGTACGGATGCGGGCGAATGTCCCACCAAATCTTCTTGCCGTCGTTGATGCAACCGGTCTTGATGAGCAGATCCACGTACCGTTGAAAGCCAAGGTATGAATCGAAGTGATCCGGAATGTCCGTGCGTGGAAACTGTTTGAAAACTTCCGTGCGATACGATTTGAGCCCGGTGTTGTGGCCCATCCAGAACGGCGACGACGTCGAGAGCGCCAGCACGTGCGGCAGGAAGTAACGCGCCGCATTCATGATGTGAATGCCGCGTTCGCGATCGGCCATGCCGACGTGAACGTGCAGCCCGAAGATCAACAACGAGCGCGCAACGGTTTGCAGTTCCTGGACCAGCAGCTCGTAACGCTCGTCGTCGAAGATCTCCTGGTCCTGCCAGCGCGAGATCGGATGCGTCGAAGCGGCGACGATCACCAGTCCATTCTTCCTGGCGAGTCCGGCGATGATGCTGCGCAAACGCGTGATGTCAGTGCGTGCTTCCTGGATATTGCGGCAGATGCCCGTGCCGACTTCCACCATCGACTGGATCATCTCGGGCTTGATCTGTTCGCCAAGCAGCATCTTGCCTTCTTCGAGGATCTCGGCGACGTGCGAGCGCAACTCGCGCGTCTGTGGATCGACGATCTGAAATTCCTCTTCGATACCCAGTGTGAATTGATCGAACATTTGCCCTCTTTTCTGCGGTCTCTGCGTACCTCGGCGTGCTCTGCGTTGAAATGCGCTGTTAAATGCAGAGAGCGCAGAGAAACGCAGAGGACCGGAGAAACCTTGCTATCGTTCTCCAGTCGGGTCTCACTTTGCCAAGCAGTTCGTACCGAAAGTGTTTGAGCGCACTCGCGGGCGAGTGGACCGGGCTATAGAGATCGAAGTGTACATACCAGCGGCGCGGCTCACCTTCCTGAAACAAAAAATGCAGGATAACTTCACGTCGCTGCGTCTCGTAGAAGCCGCCGCTGGTGCCCTTGTGATTCGCCATCAGCCGCGTGAAATCATCTCGCCGCGACAACGTCGACTCGACCATCGGCCATGCTTCGAATTCTAATCCGACGCCGCCTTCACCATAAATATTAGTCACTCGTTTGACGAGATGCCAGAGCCCTTTGGCTTGCAGTCGTTCCAGCAACAACAGCATTCCCTGTTTCTTATCGAGTGTCCACGAGTCGAAGGCCGCGGCGTCCGTGGCTGCACCCCACAATCCGGCGAGCTTTCCTTTCAGCAGTTCTCTCGTATTGGCCGGGAGCTCTGCCCAAGTCAGGGATCGCACGTCGCCACTCATTTTGAAACTTCCCGTTCCAGGATCGCACGCACTTCATCCGAGAGACCCTGGAACCGTAAACCAACACCGCGGCCGGGATTGCTGTAGACGACTACCGCGTTGCAAACGACCTGCGCGTCCTGGCGAAAAGGTATGCGGATGAGCAGCAGACTCCCCTCGGGGATCTCCGCCTGCGTGTTCATGTAGAGACCACCGGGGCTGATATCTTTCGTGCTTGCGACACCCGTAACATCTTTGCCGTTAAAGAAAACGTCCACGATCAGCCGCGCACGATCGTAATTGCGTCTCTCGTCGTTAGCCATGAAATCGATTGTAGCCACAAAAAGGCACAAAAGGCACATAAAAATCAGGGTTATGAAAAATCCTTTTTTGTGCCTTGTGCGCCTTTTTGTGGCTCACTTATTACTGATGATGTAGGTGGGCACCATGCCGCCGCCCGAGCTGACGTTCGCCAACTCCGTAAACGAGAGGCGAGTAAACGCCGAACGCACTTTGCCGTTGAAAAGCAACGGATCGAGATCGACGAGTTGTTCCGCAAACTCGATCCGTCCGTCGTCTGTCAGCGCGGGAAAAGTCTCACGGGCTGTGGGCACGCGTTGCTGCACGAGGTAATCGCCGACTGCGAGTGCGTTATTGATCGCTTCGTCCCAACCGCGCTGGTCGACGTTCCAGCCGATCGTGATGCCATGACCACCGTAATCGTCGTTTGGCTTTAGCACGAGTCGCTCGCCGTCGGCGCGTATGAAGTCAAGCAGGTTCACTTCGCGGCCGAAGTAATCAGTGTGTTCGTCTCTGACCATGCGCGTCCAAGGCACGTGAGCGCGGATTGTCTCCAGTTCTTTGCTGGTGAACAACTCGGCATGACGTGGATCAGTCAACACTGCGAACAGCGCCTTCTTATGAATCAGCTTGGAACGAAAACTGTTGACCATGCAGATCGCACCGGCGCGATATGCTTCGAGCAGCGCCGGGTATTCGCGAATGATCGGCAAGTACTCGTTTACGAGCAGGCGTTTGTAAACGATGTCGATCTCCTGGCCCGACACACTCAAGCGATTATTTTTGAATTCGAGTTGTTGCGGCGTGCAGATCACGGATGGGTATCCGGCGCGTTCGAAGAACTCGCGGAAAAGCTCAAACTCTTTCACTGTCGGCACACCAGCGAGATCCACGATGGCGATGCGCGGCGGGTGCTCGGGCTTGCGGCCGAGAAACTCTTCGTAAGAGCTGAGCAGCACGTCGAGCATGAAGCGGCTGCCGTACATCGGGCGCACGTTATACTCCGCACTGAATTCTTTCATCACGGGAAGTGACGAGAAGATGTCGTAGGCTGCGTCGGCGTAGGCAATGCCCGCCGGACTCTCGCCGTTGAGCTCAACGAAGCTGTAGGCGGATTTAGTCAGGAACGAATCGAGTCGCGAAGTTGGGGAAACGGCTTTGTAGCCCGGATCGATAGCGACTAGTTCACGTTCGATCTCCGTTAGGCCGAGATCGTCAACGACGTTTGGGTCCGCGACGGCTGCGTCCTTCACCTTCTGGATCGCAGACCAGACGGTTTCGCAGATCTGGCAGATGTGCGCGAAGTCGTCTTCAGAGACGAAGTGCGGGCGGAGATAAGGTGACAAACGTCGACCACCGAAGATCAGTTTGGCTTTTTCCAAGCCTTCATCCAGCAGAGCGCGGGAAGCCTCGGCTAAGTCGTGATTAGCGAGTAGTTCGTGGTAACGAGAAACGGCCTCGGGAAACATGGGCCGCAGATTAACACATCCGTGTCATCTGCGTTACTGCTTCTTCTGCACGGGAACGGTGACGACCAGCTTCTGTTTGTTGCGCACAATCTCCAACGTGAACGAAGCGGGTTGCGTTGTCGCTTTGAATGTCGAGACTGGTTTCCCATTGATTGACTGAATCACGTCGCCCGCTTGCAGACCTGCTTCGGATGCTGGTGTCTGTGGTTCCACGTAGACCACGAGCAGACCGGCGGTCGTTCCGAGTTGCGAGGCGACAGGTGGTCGCAAAGCGACAGTCTCGATTCCCTGTCCCAACAATGAAGAGCCTCTCGTCGTGGCGACGCGATTGTCAAAAGTGAACGTGAACGAACGATCTAACTTCTCGCTCAGTTTAACGTTCACCGGCTCTTCAGCGAGACGATCCGGACGCGCCACTGTGAACTCCACCGAGCTCCTTGGCCCAGCCTGCTCGAGCCACCAGGTAAAATCGTCGGCAGTTCGAATATCTTTGTCGTCCACTTTCAGAATCACGTCACCGGCGCGCAGTGCTGCCATCGCTGCCGGACTATTCGGCGCGATCGACGTCAGCATGATGCCGCGACGTTCGTCGGCGAGCGCTGCGGCTCTTTGCATCTCCCAGCCCTGATTGAGGATCTGATCGAGTTTGAGCTCGGCAACTGCTTCACCTTTGACGCCGAGCCACGGTCGCGGCACGCTCGATTGCTGTTCGAGCACACGCTGCGCCGCGCGTTTGATCAAAGCCACGGGCAGGATGCTTGCTTCGTTTCCTTCCAAACCATCGACGATGCCGATCGTCTCTCCTGCTTCGTTGAGTGCGACGCCACCGATATTCGCGTGTGATAGTTTTGCCGCCGCGACTTTGAATCGCGCGACTCCACCTGACGGCGCGGCTACAATGTTTTGCACGCGACCTTCAAGCGCGCCCATGCGCGCGTAGACTCCAGCGCCCGCCATTGCTCGTGCTTTGGTGACTGGTTCGGGACTGAACAGCAACACCGTATCGCCCGCGTTTACCGGTTCGTCTTTGATCGCACTCGCAGTAGTCGCGTTCTTTTGCTCGAGCCGGAGGATCGAGAGTCCGGTGACCGCATCGAATCCGATGTACTTCGCGCCGACTCGTTGTCCTTCTGGTCCAATCACCGTGATGTCAGGTTGAAAGAAGCCGTTTTGCAGCCGTGGGAATGCCGCAACCGGTGTACGAGGCGGCTTCGGCGCACGCGGCGAGGGCGGAGCGGGCGGCAGGGGCGCATCAAGCTCCACTTCAGCCTCCGGCAACCACGCAGCGATCGTTTCGCCGTCATCCATCGCCAGGCCGGCGGTGACGTTTGTGTGAACGTCGTCCATCAGGTTGAACGCCGAGTCAACGTTTTCAATTGCCTGCACCTGCTGTTCGGAACGGAGCAGGAGACGAAACATCTTCAATCCATTCAAGCGATGAATAATCGTTACGACTTGCGGCGCCGAAGGCAATTTGTCGGCACTGACTTTTGCTGCTTTCGGCGGTGTCATCGGTTTCTTCGTCGATGTCGCCGGAGTTTGGGCAACCGCAACTGCGCCGCAGAGCAGCGCGCCTCCAATCGTCGCAATTTGTATTACTCGTCTTACAGTCATCTGATTACTTCCTGCTCGATGCCTGTTTACCAATCCCTTTTCGAAGCATACTGATTTGCGGTTTGCAACATGCGTTGTGAACCAAAGCTGATCGTGGGAACCGAAATGGTTCGCGCATTCCCGCGACCGTCGTCAAGCGAGACTTTGAACGATTGCAGCGACGAATCGAGCGGCAGCACTTCGAAAGCGCCCGACGGTTCTCGGCCATTAATCACTTCCGCACGTTCGTTACTGAAATCTTCCGCCATGAGTGGTCGCTTAATTCTCAACGGCCGTTCGCCCTTAAATGTTTGTGGGTGCTTGTCTGAAGACGTTGCCACGATCTCAGGAGCGGGATTCTGTTGTTGCCTTTGCTCCGCTGCCGGCACTGGCTGCGGCGCCGGCTCGGTGTTGTGCTGTTCGGTAGCTAACTGCGGGTTCTGTACTGGTTGACGGAAAACGTTGCGCACGACGATCGCGCCCAACACAAAAACAAGCAACACTACGATAAACGCAAGGCCTCGACGCGCGAGTGGCCAGAAATGAAATGCAGCACCATTCGCACCATTCGCCAGTCGCGCACGCAGCCGAAAATCGAAATCCGGCGGTGCTGAGACTGTCCCGAGACTGCCGACGATTTGTCGCAGCCTCGTTTGCTTCTCATTGAACTCGCGACACTCGGCACACTCTCGCAGGTGCTCGGCGGCAGCAACGCTGATTGTCTCGCCGAGCGTCAACTCGTCGAGCTCTTGGCGGATCACTTCACAATTGTTTTTTCTCATAACTTCTTCACCTACAAATAGGCCCGCATCTTTTCACGCAGGAAGCCACGTGCGCGGCTGATTCTCGACTTCACCGTACCCTCGCTCGTCTCCAGAATGTGCGCGATCTCATCGTAGCTGCGGCCATCAACGTCACGCAGAATCAACGGCGCGCGATACTTCTCCGGCAACGTGCTGATCGCGCGTTGCACTGCGCTTCGTCGTTCCGTATCGACGAGCTCCGTATCCTGCAAAGGACGCAGGTCCGGCGGATTGAACTCCTTGGCCTCGGCGCCATCGGTTTGCTGAAAGAACCCAGTCAACGAAACGAGCTTGCGACGTTTTCGTTTTCTGAGTTCGCTGATAGCGAGGTTGGTCGCGATCCGGTAGATATAAGTCGAGAAGGCGTAACTCCTTTGATACCTGTCAGCGGCCCTGTAAACCCTCACGAAAGTCTCCTGAGCCAGATCCACAGCGCCGTCGTAATCGTTGGTCATCCGGTAGATGTAGCTGGTGATCTGGTTCCGATAACGACTTACCAACTCGGCGAAGGCGTCTTGATCCCCGGTTCGAGTCGCTTCCAGCAGCGCATGATCGGAGGTCGTATCCTCCAGCATTTCCTGCTGTAGCGCCGGGGCGAAGCCCAGCTCATTGATGGTAGTCAACGTATTCATCAGGGCAGGTGGCTCTCACACCACGAAGTACACGCCTGTTTTAAGTGTAAGTTCCGATAGTTGGCCACGAAAAGGCACAAAAGGCTCAAAAACAAAGCCTGGGTGAATTGATTATCAAGCCCAGGCTGAGTTTACTCTTTTTGCGGCTACTTTACTGGTTAGCCTTCGGGATTTTTGAAGATGGAGTCGCTGACTTTGACGCCGTAGGTAATCGTGAGCACGCTCGTCACCTGGCTTTCGCGCCCATTTTCCAGCAACACGATCCGGTACGGCGCGAGCGTCTGCTGCACGATTCGATAATCGAGGAATTTCCGCGTGTACTTCACCGGCACACCGCCCGGAAGCCCTTCTTCATACTCGAGCCACAGCACGCGCAAGGATCGGGCGCTGATGTAAAACCGTGTCTTTCGCTGCTCTTTGTCAGTGAGATCGACAACGTAAAGGTCAAGCCCCTTTTGCTGATCCTTGCCCACGAGCGTGAGTGTCGAACCGCATTCTTTGTACCGAAGCAACGTATCAAGGCTGTGGTGATGCTGGGAGATAAAACTGGCGCTCGCGTCCTGGCGAGGTGTAAAAGCCGCGCCGTTGATTAACCCCCACAACTTCCCATCGTCGAAAATCAGGGAATACTCCATCGTGGGCAACTTCTGATCGAGGCGGATCTTATCTTTATCGAGATTCTCACCACGCACGAAACGGCGCTCGTAGTTTGTTTCGTCTGGATTACCTTCGGCCGGATAACGAATTATCTTGCCGCGCTCCACGCCATAGCGCCGGATTTGATCCAGCATCGGACGGCTGCCGTAGAGATAAATAACCGACTCAACAATCTGTTCCGCCGTAAACTTCTCTTTCGAGACCGTTTGCGGTTTTGCCGGCTCTTGCTTGGATTTTTCGGCGTCTTTGTTGTCCTGTTTAGCTTTTGTGTCTTGCTGTTTGGCGTCCTGTTGAATGCGGGCCGCCTGGGTTCTATCCGGTAGAACCATCGCACCGAGGAACGCACTTAGAGCTATGAGGGCCAGGAATGGGCGAAGCAAATGTAACCGTTCTCCTTGAATGTCAGATTGCCGCATTTTTTGAACGGCATCAACCGGGGAAAGCAAAAACGTTGAGGCCGAATTGTAACACAGGCGGTTGAAAATACCCTTTCCGCCCCCATGCAACCTTTGTCCGTCCTTGCATGGATGCGGCCTCGAAGGTCGACGATGCCTGTTTGACAAGCACCGGCGTCGCGGGTATTTTCCTTGATTTTCGCGAAAGGACACTCAAATAGATATGAAGCGGGTAGGAGTTCTCGTAGGCCGGGAAAAGACTTTTCCCGAGGCACTTATTGCAGGCATTAATGAACGCGGCCGCGGCAACGTCGTGGCCGAATACCTCAAACTCGGCGGCATTAAGTACGACAACCCGCCGAAGTACGACCTCGTAATCGATCGCATCTCGCACGAGGTACCGTACTATCGAGCCACCTTGAAACGCATGGCGCTCGAAGGAACGATCATCATCAACAATCCCTTCTGGTGGTCGGCGGACGACAAGTTTTTCAACTACTCACTCGGGAAAAAACTCGGAGTCGCGATTCCGAAGACCGTGCTGCTGCCGCAGAAAGACTACATCGAAGGCATCGTCAGCGAGAGTTTGCGCAATCTCGAGTTTCCGCTCGACTGGCAAGGCATCATCGATTACGTCGGGTTGCCGGCGTTCATGAAGCCGTTTGACGGCGGCGGCTGGAAGAACGTTTCGAAGATCAACTCACTCGAAGAGCTGTGGGCTGAGTACAACAAGACCAACACGCTCTGCATGACGTTACAGGAGTCGATCGAATTCGATCAGTTTGTCAGGTGTTACTGCGTAGGACAGCAGGAAGTGATGATTATGGCTTACGATCCGCGCAAGCCGTATTTGTCAGGTGAGCAGTACGTACACAATCCCAATTACCTCGCGCCGGCGCTGTCGGAACGCGTTGCGAATGACGTGCGCACGCTTTGCACCGCGCTCGGTTACGACATCAACACCGTCGAATTTGCGATCAAGGACAACGTGCCGTACGCGATCGACTTCATGAACCCCGCGCCGGATGCGGAGCTGGCTTCGGTGGGCGAGTTCTATCACAACTGGATTGTTAACGCTGTTGTCGATCTCGTGTTCAGACGACTTAGCGAGACACGTGAACGATCGCGGTATCGTTGGGATGCGTTGCTGAATCCGGAACCGGCGCAA
>DATDFT010000302.1:0-5129 GCA_036522475.1 Pyrinomonadaceae bacterium
GGATTAGAAGATTAGACTTGTTAGGCATAGCTCCTCTACGGCTACATCATTCAAAATGTTTCTGAGCAATGTAAACGGTAGTCCAATCTCCAACTTTGTATTTCAAAAAGCAAAAGTTTGGATCGATCCACGTCAATAACCAATCGCCAGTCCATCTTTGCGTCGATCGGACGCGCCCATCAGAGTGCCGTTCTCCGGGTCAATCATGATCGCCTGGCCGCCCCCCATAGATGATCTCAGTAAGCCGGGAGGTGAAGCGCGACGATGGCCCAGCGCGATTAGCCGGTCGATGACTGTTTCTGGAAACTCATCGAGCAAGACCTCTCTCCCGCTCATATAACGGAAGCGGGGCGCATCAATCGCCTGCTGCAACCCCATCCCAAGATCGATGATGTTGACCAACACCTGAACATGTCCTTGAGGCTGAATGCCGCCACCCATAACGCCGAACGACATGAACAGCTTGTTCTCTTTGAACACCATCGCCGGAATGATCGTGTGGAAAGGACGCTTCCCCGGCTCGAGATGATTCGGGTGAGCTCGGTCCAGTGAAAACGAACTGCCGCGATTCTGAAGTACGATGCCCGTATCGCCTGCCACAATCCCTGATCCAAAAGCGTCGAACAGACTATTAATGAACGACACGGCGTTGCCGTCTTTGTCGACGACCGTAAAGTACGTAGTGTCACTGCCCGCTTTAACTTCGCCCGGCGGTGGTGAATCAAGTGCCTTGTTCGGATTAATAAGCGCGCGTCGTTTGGCCGCGTAGTCTTTCGACAGCAACTCGGCTACAGGCACTTTGGAGAATGCCGGATCTGCGATGTAGCGATTCCGATCCGCGAAGGCAAGTTTCGTTGCTTCAATCAGCGTGTGATAGTAGCGAACAGGTTGTCTACTTAATGCGCCAAGATCGAAACCTTCGAGAATGTTAAGCGTGAGTAAGGCAGTCAGTCCCTGTCCGTTCGGCGGGATTTCATAGACGGTGTAACCGCGATAGTTGGTCGAAATCGGTTCTACCCACTCCGATTTCTGCGCTGCCAGATCTGCCAGTGAAATGAAGCCGCCGTTCTTCTCGCAGTAGTCAACGATTGCCCTGGCGATTTCGCCTTTGTAGAAAGCGTCGCGACCACCGATCGCAAGCGTGCGAAGGGTGCGAGCCAGGTTAGGTTGCCGGAAAATCTCTCCTGGCCGTGGCGCTCTCCCGTCAATCAGGTAGTTAGCGGCAGCCGCAGGAGTCTTCTTTAACTTTGTCACTTCGGCGTTCCAGTCTTCAGCAGTCTTCTCCATGACTGGAAACCCGTTCTCCGCACAATCGATAGCAGGGGCTAGCAGATCCGCAAGCTTCAGCGTGCCGTACTTTTCCAATAACGTTACCCAGCCATCAAACGCACCAGGAACAGTGATGCTCTCCATGCCGAACTCCGGCATCTTTGTAATCTTTCTCCTGGCAAAGTAATCAAGAGTCAAAGCGCGCGGCGCTCGCCCGCTTGCATTGAGGCCCTTCAGCTCCTTTGTCTTGGACCAGTAAACGAGCATGAACGCATCACCGCCTATGCCGGTCATCATCGGTTCCGTTACGTTGAGCATGGCCGCCATCGCGATCGACGCATCGACCGCATTGCCACCGCGTCTGAGAACCTCGAGACCCACTTGCGATGCGAGCGGTTGGCTGCTGGCAACCATTGCATGTTGGCTTCGCACAACCGATCGACCGGCGTCAACCTGGAGAGTTCGGCTTGTGTGTTGGGCCAGGGGATAGATGTTTGTCATTAACATCAGCGCCATCATCGTGATTGCAATGCTTGTCGTTCGAGGCATGGGCAAACCTTTCCAACCAGCATCCCGCCGGGTGGTCTCGTTACTGACTGTCTTAATGCTTAGGAAGGAGTGTTGAATCAGAACGCATCGACGCACCGATTGTAACAAATCAGTCGCGTAACATCAGCCGATCGCGAATCTGCGGAGAGAAACGATCCCAGTTGTCGCGGTAGACGGCGAAGATTGCCATGTCCATGTAACGACCGTTCCAAAACGTGTGCTGTTTCAGGCGTCCCTCTTCGGTGAAGAAGCGGTGCAAGCCGCCATAGAAGGTTTGATAGCTTTCTTCAGTCGCCTCCATATAAATCTTTCGGAAGGGCCAGGTTGCAAATGCGTACTCGAAAGTGAGAAAGACTCCCTCGACTAACATGCCGTGGCCTTGCGACTCATCTGAGCCGAGCGCGGAAAAATAAGCGAAGCCGTCGCGGAAGTTTGGTGTTGTGATGGCCGTGAGGCCTAGAGGCCGGCCGGAGCTGACACCTTCGACCATGAACTGAGCTAAAACACTCTCCCAGAGTGATGCGGATACCTGCTGCGGACTCGGTGTCGCGCCGCCAAAGCGAACACGACCACCCGATCTGTGCGAAGTCATCAACTGATAGATGAACGCGCTATCGCGCTCAGTGATGGGCCGAATGCGGACGTGTTTTGTGCTCGGCAACGCTACCGATCTGTCGCTGCCGTTTTGACTAACTTCAGACAAGGATTAGAGCTCCCACTAAAACGACGCAACTGGCTGCGGTCGGCGGTATCTGGATCGTCCCGCGCAAAAACGCTTGAGTAACTTGATCGCGATCTACTTTGCGAAGTTGCAGCATCAGCGGAACCGCGCGGCCCAACCCGAATCCAATCGCGACGAGCAGCGCGGAAGCAAAAGTCAGCCGGCCAAACAGCAGAGTCAGCAACAGGATATACGGCGCGGGCGAAGGCAAATACGTGCGGACACCTGTGCCCATTTCGAAGCCGAAACGATAAGCACCTTTCACGAGTCCACTGCCAAAAACCGCCTGCGGGATCTGACGGCGATTCTGCGGCAAAGCTAACTTGCCATAGAGCGGACCACGTTGAGACATCCAAATCACAACCGCACCCGCGGCGATGAGAATCGTGCGCGCGACTGCCGGAAGCGGCGCTGTGAAACCGCCGATCAGCCAAACAGTCATCACGGTTAGCAACGCCCCGCATGTGGCGCCAGCCAGGTAGGCTTGCACAATCCGAAAGTCGAGCTGTGAACGGTTTCGTTCTGGTGGCAGCAACACGGCTGCGCTATTCAGGCTTCATATGGATCCAGCCAGCGACAAGCCGGATGCCAGACCGATGCCCAGCGCAACAAACGGATCCGCGTGCAAAACGAAAGCTCCTGCCACGATCACAGCGGGGATGAGCCAGGTCCAATAAACTCGCTTTGTCATGGGCAATGAGTCAAATTATTGTCGCACGAAATCAGGCCTTCGCAGATCGTTGGTTCCAACGGACCGTTGTTAACCTGTTTATAACCATCGTGACAGCGGAAGATGGCATTCTGTTGGCAACTGCCGCACGCGCCCACTTGCCACTTCCACGCATCGCGGCCGTTACACGGGTTCGAAGGTTGGTCCATGTAACGAATATTTCCCCGCGAACCGGTGAAGTGCCAGTTCCAGGGTGGATTGTTATTTGGATCCGCGGCTTGCTCGGCACAGGTCGCGCAGTACCACGAAGCCATATGATCGGCCGCGTATCCGAAGCAGGGACTGTTGCACGTGCCGTCATAATTGAAGACCGTGCAATCCGAATAAGTTGTATAGTTCACCGCCGCTGCGGGAGAGACCATGGCAGCGAGTTTGGCGCTGCCTGGGAAAATCCTCTGCTGTAAAAAGTTCGTGGCTTCCGCACCCAACGAAAAATGAAGAGAACTTAGTTGGATTCCTTCGTCCGCGCGATTGCCGCCATAAGCATCCGCAACCGCCGTGTCTGTCCCGGCCCTTCGACCGAGGCGGCCCGCTGAATCTATTCGCGGCAGATCGTCTAACTCGAGTTTCATCAGAATCTCCTTTCCAGTTGTATCTCAGTCTGTGGCTTATTCGAGCCGTTTTGTGGAACGCCAAGTGAGCTTAGGCTATTCACGGGTGCGGCCTTCTCGATCACACCATCATCGTCTGCCCACAGCGCAAACGGCGTAATACGAATTCCGAGTTTGGCCGCCAGGGCAGGGCCATCGGGAGCCACCATTACACACGCAGGCATCACCGGCATGACTGGCGGTGTTTGGTCTGTCCACACTACTAAGGTGGGCACGGTCCAAAGAGGCGAAGCGATCTCGGCGAGCACGCGCCTACAAGACGCACAGTCTTTCGAGAGCGCCACGACGACGCGGGGCCGGATCGCGAAAGCAATCCCTGCGAGTAATTCATCTAAACGGTTGCCGGCGAAGTGGCCGTAAGGGCGAGCGCCAGCTACGGGAGCACTCGCGCGTTCTAAACGCTGGAGCCGCAGATGCAGATGCATGATGATCACGGATAGGAACGCTACCGCGCCCCACGTAACAAACATGACTGCGGCTTCGAAGCTCACTCGCGCATTAAAGATGGAAGATCCGCTCACGAATTGCTCCTCAATTTAAATTGCAAGACTGCCGCGGGGTACAGCAGTGTTATGCCGGATAACGTCACACCCCACACGAAAGGCAGCACTCTCTCAACGCCGGTCACATCATTATCAAGACCGACTGCCAGCGTGGCCGTGAGACCAACGAAGGAGACGATCATCAAACCGATGGAGGGAGCCAGTGATGCTTTTGTCAGTGGCGCTGAAAGCGGCGAGCACCCGCATGTATTCGCGTCGCCCGGATTGGATAAGAGCCGCCGCAGATAGATCCAGAACGCTGCGCCTGCGACGGCCGCTGCGACGAGCACAGTAACCCGTGTGCCAACGTTAGCCGCGGGGCGTAGAGAAACTGCGGCAAGCGTGCCGAGTGACAACTCAAAGAGAGAAACTGAAATGCCGATCCATCCGGCGAGCCAGGATGGAAAAACACGATGACTTCGGATCACGCGCTGGAATTCCGCCGGGCTATAAAGATGGACCACGCCGCTTACCAGCAAAGTCGCTGCGATAAAACTCAGGGAAAAGTCTGACGCGAAGATTCCCATAACTCACCGGATTAGTTTCTGCTCGATGGTTGGCTGCGCGGCGTCCATTCGATTTTCATGCGTCGCGCGGCGTCGAGAAAATCAGCGGTCTGCGTTCGTGACCGGGGCTTTACCGCCACGACCGTTGATGTACTAACGAAGAGCAAGTCGCGGCTGGCTTCGCTAAGCCGGAAGAGTTCT
>DATDFT010000303.1:0-11601 GCA_036522475.1 Pyrinomonadaceae bacterium
CGTCACACGTTTGCATCGTGGTACATGATGAACGGTGGCGACCTTTACGAGTTGGCAAAGATCTTGGGCCACTCGAATATAAAAATGACCGAGCGTTATGCGAAGCTGGCGAAGCACCATATTGCCAGAACCAGCAACACCGCTCGCGAAATGTGGAAGTTACTTGAACCGATCAGCAAGAAAGAAGCTATAGGGTAAACGCATGTACGCGTATTGTACGCGCGAGGATTTTTTAATGTTTTTGGCTATCCGTAAGTTGTTGAAATTATTGGTGGCCAGGGACGGAATCGAACCGCCGACGCCGGCCTTTTCAGGGCCGCGCTCTACCAACTGAGCTACCTGGCCAGATGGTTGGAAAAAGAGGCGTAGTATAGGAATAGCCCCGAATAACTGTCAACTTGACGACCGGATTTGAGGAATATCCCACCAAACTGTGTAAAGATTTTTGTCGGATCCGTCACAAAAAGTCGTTGACTGATATGTGGCTGGGTGTATAATTCGGGACGTTGCGGGTGGCGCTGATGCCCAAACGTCAGCTAGTTGAAAAGACGACCATCCAAATCAACATTGATAGTGCCCGCCAGTGCCAGCTCGGCCGCCGATCGCGCCCCCCGCAGTCGCTACCTTCGAGCTGGCACAGCTTTTTTAAACCAAATCCGCGTTTATCAGCGTAAATCCGCGGCTTCGATGAGTTTTTCCGTCTCGAGCTTCGCGGTCGCTATCGTTTTCTGCTCGTCAATCGTCAGCAATTTCCGGTCACTCATCACCAGCCGGCCCTCGATGATTACCGTCTCGACGTCCTCAACTTCCGCTGAATAGACGAGCGCCGAGACGACATCCTTAACAGGTGTCGAGTGCAATCGATCGAGCCGCACGACTGATAGATCCGCCCGCTTGCCAACTTCAAGGCTCCCAATCTCCGAATCGAGTCCCATCGCACGTGCACCATCGATCGTCGCCATGCGCAGCGCGAGCGCCGCCGGCAGAACTTCCGGGCCGTGCAATGCTTTTTGAAGCAGCGCAGCCGTGCGCATTTCCGTGAACATGTCGAGACGGTTGTTACACGCCGCACCATCAGCACCGAGCGAAACAGAGATCCCTTCATCCAGCAATTTTGCGATCGGCGCAATACCCGAACCAAGTTTGAGATTCGACGACGGGCAATGGACCACGTTAGTGCCCGACGTTTTCAATATCTCGATCTCGTTGCTGCTGAGATGAACGCAATGCGCCAACGCAACGTGTGGACCAGTCAAACCAAGACTGTCGAGATATGCAACGTTTCGCAAACCACTTTCCTGCTGGACGAGCTCACACTCCCTACGGTTCTCTGACGCATGCGTGTGGACCATCACACCCCGCGCACGCGCGAGACTCGCAACTCGCTCGAGCAATTCACGCGTGCAGCTGATCGCAAACCGCGGCGCAAAACAATAACGAATGCGACCACCAGCTTGTCCATGCCACTCTTCGAGCAGCGCAACTGACTCATCGATCGAATTCTCCGTCTGTTCCTGCAAAGCAGATGGAACTTCGTCGCCTTTGTCCATCATGCACTTGCCGACCGTTGCGCGAAATCCCGTCTCCTCTACAACCTTGAAAACTTCGCCGGTGTGGTTAACCGTCTCCATTGTCAACGCGCAAGTCGTCCCGCCTTTGATCAACTCAGCAATTCCGAGACGCGCGGAAGCTGTGATCGATGCAGGCGAGTGGGCCGCCTCCATGGGCCAAACGCGCCGTTTCAACCAGTCGATGAGCGCGAGATCGTCCGCAGCGCCGCGAAAGATTGTCTGGCAAAGATGAATGTGAGTTTGGACAAAGCCGGGGATCACGGCACAGCCACCTGCGTCGATAACAGTGTCGACAGTCACACCGGCACTGCCGATCTCCGCGATGCGTTCGTCACGAATCAGAAGGTCCGCGCGCACGATAGTGTTCGCCGGATCCATCGTGACGAGCGTGCCGTTTTTGATTAGGATTGATGCCATCGCCAAGACAGTTTACGCCACAAAAAGGCACAAGAAGCACAAATGATCTGGTTTGTGCTTTTGTGCCTTTTTGTGGCTCTGCTAATTTACTTCGTGGCCGCCTTCACATTGGCCGGCGCTTCAGCCTCTTCACGCACCGGAAGGCCCAACTTCATCTTGACGTCGCGCTCAATCTTGCGCAGTATCTCGGGATTGTCTTTCAATGCCTGCTTCGCGTTTTCCCTGCCCTGTCCGAGGCGCTCGCCTTTGTAAGAAAACCAGGCGCCACTCTTTTCCACCGCGCGTTGGACCACCGCGAGGTCCAGCAGATCGCCTTCACGCGAAACGCCCTCACCGTACATGATGTCAAACTCACACTCACGAAACGGCGGCGCCACTTTGTTCTTTGCCACTTTCACCTTGGTGCGATTGCCAACCACGCGATCGCCGTCTTTGATCGCGCCGATACGACGGATATCGAGTCGCAGAGAAGAATAGAATTTGAGCGCGCGGCCGCCGGTCGTAGTTTCCGGATTGCCAAACATCACTCCGATCTTCTCGCGGATCTGGTTGATGAAGATGAAGCAGGTGTTTGACTGTGCAACGATCGCGGTGAGCTTGCGCAGCGCCTGCGACATCAAGCGCGCCTGCAAGCCCGGCAACGAATCACCCATCTCGCCATCGAGCTCGGCGCGCGGAACGAGAGCCGCCACTGAATCGATTACGATCACGTCGACTCCGTTAGAGCGCACTAGTGCTTCAGCAATCTCGAGCGCCTGTTCACCGGAATCGGGCTGTGAAATCAGCAACTGGTCGATGTCGACTCCGAGCTTTCCGGCGTAGTCAGCATCCATCGCGTGTTCGGCATCGATGTATGCAGCCACGCCGCCGGCTTTCTGAGCTTCCGCGACGATATGAAGGGCCAGCGTGGTCTTGCCGGAACTCTCTGGTCCATAGATCTCGACGATGCGTCCACGCGGCACACCGCCGACGCCAATAGCAGCGTCCAAACTGAGCGAAGTGGTGGAAATTGCCGGTATATCCGATACTTCGCGTTCGCCCAGGCGCATAATCGACCCCTTGCCAAATTTCTTTTCAATGTTAGCTAAAGCGGCTTCAACAGCGCGGCCGCGGTCCGCAGTTGTTCGGTCATCTGCCATGGCATACATCTCTTTCTTCTGCTCCCCTCTTCTCAGAAATCGAGCAGATAATAACACAGTGTTTCATCTGTGCAACAGTTAAATTTTCTCCAGAGGGTGAGGTTTTTCGACCCTCGTGAGGTTATCGCATGGTTCGCGCTGCACTTTAACATGAAATAGGTCCTATCGGACATGTAGGACTTATTTTTTTATCAATCCAATCAAAAATTTCTCGATTCGCTCCACGAGCTCAGGTGAACCTTCCAGACGTTCCATCTCCGCGACGATCGCCGAACCAACCACTACCGCATCAGCATATCGATGCACGTCCGCGACCTGCGCCGCGTTCGAAATACCAAAACCCACCGCAACCGGCAACGATGAAAACTGTCGCACACGATTCACGAGCTTCTCAGCTTCCACACTCACCTTCTCGCGCGTGCCCGTCACACCTGCTCGCGAAACCGCGTAAATGAATCCACTCGCATGCTCGGCTACCAAACGCAAACGTTCGTCAGTAGACGTCGGCGCCACCAGAAAAATCATATCGAGATCATGCTCACGCAGTGTCGCTTCAAACTCGCCAGACTCTTCCGGCGTGAGATCTGTCACCAGAACTCCATCAACGCCTGCTTCACTTACTGCCTGCGCAAGTCGCTGCAAGCCAAACTGAAGTAAGGGATTGTAGTAGCTGAACAGAATGATCGGAGTATCGATCTGCTTTCGCGCACGTGCAGCCGTGTCCAGAATGTCCTGCAAACCGAAGCTGTGTTTCAACGCTCGCTCAGATGCGCGTTGAATGACTGGTCCATCAGCCATCGGATCACTGAACGGCACGCCGAGCTCGATCAGTGTCGCGCCTGCTTTTGATAATGCGATCAGTAGTTGTTCGGTGGTTGCGAGATCGGGATCGCCCGCCGTGATAAACGGGATGAGGCCTTTCTTTCCCTGTTGCTTTAAGTTGGCGAAAACGTCTGCGATGCGTCCCAAGCTGTTACGACTCCAAAACTTCGCGTACGGAATTTACGTCCTTGTCTCCGCGTCCGGAAAGGTTCACGATTATTACCTGATCGCGCTTCATCTCGCGCGCGACTTTCATCGCGTACGCCACGGCGTGCGCCGACTCGAGCGCGGGAATAATTCCTTCGAGTCGAGACAAAAGTTGAAACGCCTCCAGCGCTTCGCTGTCAGTAATCGACACATACTCGACTCGACCTGCATCGTGCAGAAACGCATGCTCAGGACCAATCGACGGATAATCAAGACCAGCGGAGACTGAATGAGTCGCAGCTACCTGGCCGTGGTCATCCTGCAAAACGTAGCTCATGGTTCCCTGCAAGACTCCCGGACGTCCGCCGCCGCTCGTGTTGAAGCGCGCCGCGTGTTGGCCCAACTCATTTCCCGAGCCGCCGGCTTCGACGCCGATCATTTTGACTGTAGTGTCAGTAAGGAATGGATGAAACAACCCGATCGAGTTCGAACCACCACCGACACACGCAATCAGCGCATCCGGCAGACGACCTTCGCGTTCCAAAATCTGCGCGCGCGCTTCACGTCCGATCACGCTTTGAAAGTCGCGCACCATCATCGGATAAGGATGTGGACCAAGCGCGCTGCCGAGCAGGTAGTAAGTATCGCCAACATTCGTGACCCAGTCGCGCAAGGCTTCGTTGATTGCATCTTTCAACGTGCGCGACCCGGCGTTCACTTCGCGCACTTCGGCGCCGAGCAGTTGCATGCGAAAGACGTTCAACGCCTGGCGCCGCATGTCTTCCGCGCCCATGTAGACCACGCAATCGAGGCCGAACAGTGCGCAGACGGTCGCGGTCGCAACGCCATGTTGGCCTGCTCCGGTTTCCGCGACGATGCGCTGCTTGTTCATGCGACGCGCGAGCAGCACCTGGCCGATCGTGTTGTTGATCTTGTGTGCGCCGGTGTGAAGCAAGTCCTCGCGCTTCAGGTAGAACGTCGCGCCACCGCAGTGCTCAGTCAAACGCGCTGCGTGAAAGAGAGGCGTCGGACGGCCGGCGTAGTTCTGCAAAAGATCCTTGAGCTCTGATTGAAACGCTTGATCGTCTTTGCTCGCGACGTAAGCCGTAGTCAACTCCTCGAGCGGAGCCATCAACGTTTCCGGCACGAACCGGCCACCGTACTTGCCCCAATGACCGAGCGTATCTGGTTGTGCAACTGAGGACGACATCTTCAAACTCCCGGCAACTTTTCCTGCAACGGCGGCGCGACTGAAACTCGATCGCGCCCGGCATTCTTCGAAACGTAAAGCGCGCCGTCACTCGCGGAGTACAACATCCTCTCGGAAGTCGCATTCTCCGGACACGCCGCGACGCCGATACTGACTGTGACGCTCCCGACGCCTTCAACACGTTTCGCGCTAAGCACCGTCCGCAACCGTTCAGCTGCCGCAACCGCGCGGTGCAGATCCACGCCGGCGAGTAACAGCGCAAACTCTTCGCCACCGAGTCGCGCGGCCGTATCGTTATCGCGCGAGACTTCCTTCAACGTCTGTGCGATCTGGCGGATGACCATGTCGCCAACCGGATGCCCAAACTTGTCGTTCACTGCCTTGAGATGATCGATATCGAGCATCAGCAACGCGCAAGGCGAACGATAGCGACGCCAACGTTCAACCTCACGCACAAGCGCGACACGAAACCGCCGGCGATTCGCGAGTCCGGTCAGCGAATCCAGATCCGCGTCCGCGCGCAAACGATCCATTTTCTGTCGCAACAGCACGAGCTGCTGCGTTCGTTCGACCAGCAGATCTAGTTCGTCAGGCAACGTAAAATAATCAAACGCGCCGTCGATTATCGCCGCATGACGTAACGACACTGTGGACGGCTCGGAGCCGGTCAGTATCAATGGTATGCCGTCGTCAGATTGCGCGAGCATCTTTGCCAGTTCCTTGACTCGCAGGTTGCGTGTCGAGGCGTGTGCAACGACGAGATGCGGGCGCGTTCGCGTCAACGAAACCATCGCCGCAGCGCCGTTTGACACGCCGAAGACGTCGATTCCGCGCGCCGAGAGTGCATCACCGAACTGCGGCTGCTTGTTGTCTGAAATGAAAAGCACGCGGCCGCGGGCGCGCTCGGAAGGTTTTGTAATCGGTTCTTTTTCTGCTCGCGAACTCATAAACGGACCTGGCGAGGTCGATAAATCAAACAAGCTTGTTCGGGGAGGTTCTGAACTATTAAGGTTTTGGGGCAAGGCCTAGAATACTCCGCGACTGTAGGGAAACGTCAAGGTCTAACACTCCTCGCTGCATTGACGAAAATACGCATGCGTTCGTGATTCTTGATTCCAGGTTTATCTTCGAGCGAACTACAGGCATCCACCGCGTAAGGTTGGACCATCTCGATTGCTTCGCGGACGTTTTCCGGAGACAAACCGCCCGCAAGAAAAAGTTTTGGGAAAATTCGACTAACTTGTTGCGCGATGGACCAATCAAACACGCGTCCGGTGCCGCCGTGGAGGCGATTGTCTTTTGTGTCAAGCATGATGGCATCGACTTCGTACGCGCTGATTTGATCGATGTCGAAGCTGGTCGAGACGGAGAAGTTTTTGATTACAGGGTTGAGTGCGCGGCAGTACTTGGGAGATTCCTCGCCGTGCAGTTGTACTGCTTTGATGCCGGATCGATCTGCGATTGCTCTGACGGTTTCGGGTGATTCTTCGTTGACGAACACACCGACCGTGAGAATCGAATCCGGCAGTGTGTCGATGATCCCGCGTGCGTTTTCGGGGGTGATGTAGCGCGGGCTCGGTTTGTAGAAATTGAAGCCGAGGGCGTCCGCGCCGGCCGCCACGGCGGCGTGCGCATCGTCAAGACTGGTGATGCCACAGATCTTGATGAGTGTCATACGCCTCTCAAATCGCGCAGCAAGCGAATCGGGTCATCGGCACGCATCAACGTCTCGCCGATCAGAAAGCCGTGATAACCGTCGTCGCGCAGACGCTGGAGATCCGATGAACTGTGCAAACCGCTTTCGCTTATAAGCAATGTTTCGGGTGGTGCTTCGCGTGCGAGCGCGAGTGATGTGTCGAGCGAGACTGTGAATGTGCGGAGGTCTCGATTGTTAACGCCGATCAGCGTGGCGCCGGCAGCTTTGGCGCGTTGCATCTCATCGCTGGTGTGCACTTCGACGAGTGCGTCCATTTGTAGGTCGTCTTCGGCAAGGCGTCTTAGCTGCGACAATGTTTCATCATCCAGAGCAGCGACAATCAAGAGGATCGCATTCGCACCAGCCGCGGCTGACTCGTAAACCTGGTACTCGTCGAACACAAAATCCTTCCGCAGCACTGGCAGCTTAACAGTCGACTTTACCGCGCGTAGATCATCGAGCGAACCATCGAAGTAGTCTTCTTCAGTCAACACGGAAATCGCGGCCGCGCCACCGGCTTCGTAGCGCTGCACGATGTCGGTAAGGTTCGCATCAGCGCGGATCGCGCCCTTCGAGGGAGAGCGACGTTTGAACTCCGCGATGATGTTCATCCCGTCGGCCCGCAGAGCGGTGCGTAGCGAATGCGGTGTTCCGGCTTTCCGGCGCATCTGACTCAACGGAATTGTCTGTTGAGCGGCGATAACGCGCTCGCGTTTCTTGGCAATGATTTCCGAGAGTATGCTCATTCCCCGAAATATTTCACGCCAACGCGCAAAGGTTTACTTAGCGTCTTTCTTTGCGGCCATGCGTGAAACTAATCATCAAATCGTCGCCTCAATCAATAATTCCAACTTGCGTCGCGCGGCTCCGCTGTCGATCGCATCTGCCGCCAGCTTCGCACCTTCACGAAGATCCGCAGCCGCGCCACCAAGAAACAGCGCCGCCGCTGCGTTCATCACGACTAGCGCTCGCGCCTCGTCCGTTCGCGATCCATCGAGCACCGCATCGACGATCGCGGCGTTCGCGTCAGTATCTCCGCCACGCAGGTGGTCCAACTTCCGAACCTCAAACCCAAAGTCTTCCGGCGCAATTTCAAAACTCCGCACCTCGCTATCAAAAGCCTCGGCGACATGCGTCTTGCCCGCCAACGTGATCTCGTCCAACCCATCTTCGCCATGGACCACCCACGCGCGCTCAGTGCCAAGCGCCGCCAGCACATGCGCGAGCTTGTCCGCAAGATCTTCCCGCCACACGCCAATGATCTGCCTCGGCGCGCCGGCCGGATTACTCAACGGCCCCAGCAGGTTGAACGTCGTGTGAATGCCCAACTGCCGCCGAATGCCCGCGACCCGCGCCGTCGCACCATGAAAAAGCGGCGCGAACATGAAACAGATGCCGATTTCGTTCAGCGCGTTCTCGGAAACTAACGGTATCGCCGAAACATTCACGCCAAGCGCGGTCAGCAAATCAGCGCTTCCCGACTTACTGCTCGCCGCGCGATTCCCATGCTTCGCCACCGGCAACCCGGCGCCTGCGATCACAAACGCCGCCGCCGTCGAGATGTTGAACGTCTTCGCTCGACTCGATCCCGTTCCCGCCGTATCGATAAAACAGTCGTGCTTGCAGATAACGCGAACCGCACGTGAGCGCAGTCCTTCCGCCATTCCCGTCAGCTCTTCGACCGTTTCACCTTTCGCCGCCAGCGCCACGAGCGCTCCGGAAATCTGCGCGTCAGTCGCTTCCGCGTCGAGAAGTGCTTCCAATAACTCGAAGGCCTCTTCGCGGTTGAGGTTTTCACGACGAACGAGACGCGCGAGGAAGTCACTCAGTTGATGAGCCATTAGAGTTTCAGAAAGTTCGCGAGCAGTTGCTTGCCTTCGGGAGTCAGGATCGATTCGGGCTGAAACTGAACACCCTCCTCTTTCAATTCACGATGACGCAAACCCATGATGATGTCGTCCGTAGTGTATGCTGAGATCTCGAGACAATCCGGCAGCGATTTCTTCTCAACAATCAGCGAATGGTATCGTCCAGCTTGAAAGTGATCGTCGAGGCCCGCAAAGATCGTCTTGCCGTCATGACAAACTTCCGACGCTTTGCCGTGCATCAGTTCAGGCGCGCGAATCACTTTCCCACCAAACGCCTGACCAATCGACTGGTGGCCGAGGCAAACTCCCAACAGCGGGATCTTTCCCGACAACCGCCTGATCAAATCGAGCGTTATGCCTGCATCGTCCGGAGTTCCCGGTCCTGGTGAAATCACGATTCGCTCCGGTCGCAGGTTCTGCTCGATCTCATCGACCGTGACCTGATCGTTTCGACGCACTTCGACCGTCGCTCCAAGCTCGCCAAGGTATTGAACGAGGTTGTAAGTAAACGAATCGTAGTTGTCGATCACGAGTAACATCAGCGCTTGCCTCTCACGATGCTAAACAAAAAATTACTTTTTGCATGGCCCTACAATCGCTCGATTTATTTTCACCGGCTTCTCGGGTTTGTCACCTTCGACCGGCGCCTGATTGATGGCGTCCACCACTTCCATTCCCTTTGTCACTGTTCCAAACGCCGCAAACTTACTGTCGAGATGTTGACCCGAAGCAACGAGAATGAAGAAGTGTGTCGTCGCACTGTTCGGCTCGTCAGTGCGCGCCATCGAAACAATGCCGCGCACGTGTTTTACGAGTCCGGGCTCGTCGGGCAGATGGTGCGTCATTCTCTTCGCCAGCTCAGGTCCCCACTTGTCACTCGTCGACAGATTGCCGCCCTGAATGACAAAACCTTTCACGACGCGACTGAACGTCGTCGTATCGAGCGCACCGGTCGCGGAGAGATTGAGAAAATTGCGCACTGCTTCAGGAGCGTTTTCCGGCAGCATCGCAATGTCGATTGCGCCCAGCTCTGTGTCGAGCGTCACGCACTGCGCACCCATTTTCTCTACTGATGCACCGTCAAACGGTTCCGCTGCCGTAACCTCGGGCGTCGTTCGCGCGTTGGCTTTCTTCGGCGCCTCGATTGACGCATTCGACTGCGCCCTCGCCGTCATCGACATCAACACGAATACAATAACCAGTAACCCGATCCTGTTCATCCTGCAAATCCCGTAAATCCTGTGATCATAATCCGCGTTCCGCCATCTCAATCGCCCGAAACATCGCGCGCGCTTTGTTCACTGTCTCGGCATATTCATGCTCCGGGATCGAATCAGCCACGATTCCTGCGCCAGCCTGGACCATCACTTCTCCATCGCGCAAGACAATCGTCCTGATCGCGATGCACGAATCGAGATTGTCGGCATAATCCATGTACAACACCGACCCGGCATAGATCCCGCGTCGATCCGGCTCGAGTCCGCGAATGATCTCCATCGCGCGAATCTTCGGCGCTCCCGTCACCGTGCCCGCCGGAAAACACGACGCCAATGCATCGAAGCGATCCAATCCATCGCGCAAACGCGATCTCAAACTCGTCTCCAGATGCTGCACGTGCGAGTAACGCTCGACGCGCATCAAGTCGTCGACCTTCACCGATCCGTAATCGGAGACGCGCCCGAGATCGTTGCGACCAAGATCGACCAGCATCATGTGCTCGGCAATCTCTTTTTCATCCGACTTCAGATCCTCGCCCAACATCCAGTCTTCAGTCTCGGTCGCGCCGCGTTTTCTGGTGCCGGCGATTGGGCGATAGTCGAGTCGCTGTCCATGACAACGCACCAGCATCTCCGGCGACGCGCCGACCACCGCCTCGTCGCCAATCCTGAGATAGAACATGTATGGCGAGGGGTTGATCGCGCGCAAGGCTCGATAAATCTGGAGTGGCTCACCGCTGAACTTCGCTGAGAAACGTTGCGACAGTACGACCTGATAACAGTCGCCCGCGGCAATGTGCTCCTTTATCTGTCGCACTGCGTCTTCGAAAGCACGGCGCGTCCAGTTTGATTGCAGCGAAATGTTCACGGCTGGCTCGGTGCGCGGTTGGAACTTTGGTGGCGGCGTCGAAGTAGTTTCGAAGATCGTCTGCTCAAGTTCCTTCGTGCGCGCCACTGCCGCATCGTAAAGTTCGCGCAGCCGATCATGACTGCCACCCGCCTCTTCGGTGAAGACGACGGAAACAATCTCGAGACGCTGCTTGACGCGATCGAAGGCGATCACTGTGCGAAAGAACATCCAAACCGCGTCAGTTGGACTATCGAGGGGTTGCGTGTGATCGTCGCGCAACGCCGGTTCAAACCATTGCGCAGCGTCGTAAGCGATGTACCCGACCGCGCCGCCGGCGAACGGGACGAGGCCGGAACGACGTGCGAGCGAACGGCCGCGGAAGTAATTGCGAACCCACTCGGTCGCAGCACCGGGATACAATTCAGTCTTGCCGTTATGCTCGACAAAGGTTTGCATGCCCTTGCCCCGCACGATCATCTCGGGCTCTGTGCCAAGGAACGAATAGCGCGCGATCCGTTCGCCACCTTCGACCGACTCCAGCAGGAACGCGTACGGCGAGTTGCCGGCAATGCGCATGAACGTGCCGACCGGCGTGTGCAGGTCCGCCAGCACCGAACGCACCACGGGCACGACATTGCCCTGGCGCGCCTCGCGCTCGAACGCT
>DATDFT010000304.1:0-13946 GCA_036522475.1 Pyrinomonadaceae bacterium
CTCGAAGAAAACGAAAATCCGAAACGTTCGATGACCGGGATGAAGCAATCATCCATTGCATCGAACAGGACCCGGCGATACTTCTGAAAGCAATTCCACACGCCATCACGGATCGTGGAGGGAAACCAATCCCTTATCCGACCGTGCAGCGCAGAGTTAAAGACTTGATGAGGGTCGGAGTTGTCGAGCATCGCTACTACATCAATTGGAGTAAGGCCGGATATCTGGTTCGGTACCGCGTCGGCATTTTGATAGACCCGGTGGCGTTACGAAAGCGAGGTCCGAAGAGCGATGACTACGAAACACAAGAAGAATTGGCGCTCTTCATCAAAAAGAAACTCGCGCAGACAGAAGGTTTCAGAAACAAGCTCGTCGTCGATGATGTTCACATCCTGTTGGGCGCCTCTGTCGATCTGTCCGTCGACTTTTACGCGAGGGATGATAAGACGGCTACTGAATTCATCATCAACGCTTTGAGGCAGCAGCGGGGTATCAGCAATACAGTCTCAGCGAAGCTGGCATTTTCAAGCAGGTACGGATGGTTGAGCAAGGATGGCAACGAACACGGTTCTTAATCAATGGCCGAGCCGCAAGGCTCAGAAAGAGGGAAGAAGATGAATCACAATTTAACCAATAACAGCGCAAACAACCTCGTGAATGCAGACAATTGGAACGCGGTTAATTTCAACCGTAACAACCTGAATCTGAATAACCTCGTTAATTCGAACCTGAACCTGAACGGAAACGTCGCCAACAGCAATTACAACCACAATTTCTCAAACAACGGAGATTGATCGAGGAAACGACATGTCAATACAAATAGCTCAAAAGGCCGCTACCACGGCAAGTGGTAGCGGCCTTTTGGTAAATCGGACAGGTGTGATCAGAAGTTTAGCTTCAGCCCAAACTGAAACTGTCGCGGATCGAACGCAGCCGTCGGACGGCTGTAGTAGCGGCCGTTGCTGGCGCGCTGGTTGAACGCCCGAACGTCGTCGATAAATGGCGACGCAGCCGCCTCGTTGAATCGATTGAAGAGATTGAATCCTTCCGCAATCAACTCCAACCGGAGTCTCTCACCCAACGGCACAAGCTTCGCGACACGCAAGTCCAAAGACATGTAGCTATGCGTTATTCCGAAGTTGCGACCGAGACTTCCACTCGTAAACACGCCATTCGTGATCAGCGGCGCACAGCCTGTCGTGCCGGCTACACACAACGTTCCATCCGCTAACACAGTCGGTCGATCCGTCTGGTTTGACTGGTCGTTGTTCGTGTCCTGATTGCTCAGGATGTTGAACGGACGTCCGGAGGAGATCTCGAAGATCGGCGCGATCGTGAAGTTCGAAAGCCCGCGATGGATTCCGCCTTCCGACGCCCAACTGCTCGGCGACCCAAGCACGCCACTGAACACGAAACGATGTCGCTGATCGAAAAGCGCGTCCGCACGCTCAGCGGCGAAGTTTCGATTGTCCTGCGGCAGTAAAAGCGTTTGCAGGTCGGACGAATCGTCGATCGAGTGAGACCAGGTATACGAAGCGAGGAACTGGAAGTTATGCGAGAAGCGTTTCTTCACATCGACGTTCAACGCGTTGTACGTCGAATTGCCGTCCGACGTTTGCGCGTTGATCGATCCGAACGGAGAAACAACGCCCGGCGTTCGCAGCGAACCAGCGAGTGCGCCGTTCAAGACTGAAGGCGTGACGAGGCCGCCCGAGAGTGCCTGAGCAAGGAAGTAATTTGGCGCATTCGGGCGGAAGAAGTTTGCGATACCGGCGTTGACGATCCTGCTGCCGAGATTCGTGAGCGGCGCAGTAATCATGCCGGGAATGATGATCGCGAACGTCTGGCCCGCATTCGGATACGCGGGCGCACCCGTTGGCGTCGCCAACGTGAAGCACTGCAGCGGAATTCCGAACGGGCACGGAACACCAGAAGTCGGAATTGAGAACGCGACCGCTTCAGTGGTGCTCACCGGATTGCGTCCAGCGAGACGGAAGAAGTTTCGAATCTGTAGATCGGTTCGCGGAGCGTTGATGTCGAGCGGATGCGGCAGGTGATGCGCGCCGACAAAAATATAGCTGCCCGAGATCGTCATGTCTTTGGTCAACTGACGCTCGATCGTGAAGTTACCTTGATTCGCGTACGCGTACTCAAAGTTCTTCTGCACGTGCAGTGTGAAAGGAAGCACTGGACCAAAGCCCGGGAACGTTTGATCGTTGAAACGCTGGCGACCGAACTGATACTGCGCGCCCACGGCGACGCCCGGAGTCACAACGCCCGCCGGGCAAATCGGTGTGACTGGTCCACCCGGAGGACAAACAGTTCCCTGAAACACCTGCACCGCATTCAACAGCGCCGTTTGCGACGGACTACCCGGCGTCAGGATGCCTTGCTGTTGCTGCACGGCATCGGCGATGTCAGAGTTGAACGCGATCGCGAGTAGCGGGTGGTCGTAGAAGAGACCGAACGCAGCGCGTACCGAGGTCTTGCCATCGCCCCACGGATCCCATGCGAAAGCCAGGCGCGGCGCCCAGTTGTTTTTGTCGCGCGGGAAGCCTTGCTGCACGCCCATCGCATCCTGCGCTGCAAGCACGTCCGCAGCGCTGAGATTAATTCCCGACAACGGATCGTGCAGCGGCAGTGTCGGTATTTGTTCCGTCAACTCATAGTCGTAACGGACACCGTAGTTGATCGTCAGGTTGCGACGAATCCTCCAGGAGTCCTGCGCGAAGAACGCCAGTGGCTTGTTGCTGATGCTGCTGACCGGATTGCCGAAACCCTGAATGAAGTTTGCCGGGAAGCCGAGTCCGTACTGTTGCACTGGCGTGAAGTCGGGCGCGCCGGCAAACGCAGGATTCAATGTCGCAGCGGAGAGTCCACCGAAGTTGAAGAGTCCGGCGAAGTTCAGCTCGAAGATCGCCTGCGGTATGCGAACGAAGGCGATGTCGCCACCAAATTTGAAGTTATGGTTGCCGGTGACAAAGTTTACGTTGTCGGTGAATTCATAACGGGTTTCGGTGCGAACCACTGGCGAGAAGAGCTCGCGACCGATGAAGGCTGTTCCCGAAATGTTGAATGCCACCGCGTCTCCAACTTGTGATTTGAACGTCGCACGACGCTCGCCGAAGTTAAAACGCGCTTCGTTGACGACTTTTGTTGAAAGTGTAGAAGTCAGAGTCGTTACTGCCGAGTAATCCTTCAGGGTCTGAATACCAGTTCGCGAGAAGTCATTCTGGCCCAACGACTGATTTTGCGATTCGACCTGAATACCGCGCGTTGTGCTCGGGTTGTAACCGAATCGGAAGCTGAACTGATTGTTCGACGTGATCAGGTGGTCCAAACGAAACGAGTTGAAGGTGGTTCGGTCGGTAATCGGAAATATTCGCTGCAAGTTATTGAGCGGTCTGAAAGCGATCAAATTGCCGTTCGCATCCGTCGTCCCAACCGGCACTGGCGCGCCCGAAAGAATGAACCGGGATCCAATCGTACCCGGCAGGATTGGGCTGATCGCCGGACACAGACTGCCATCATTCGGAGACAGCAGCGGATTGCTGCCGGTCAAGCCAGTGGTTCCACCACTCGAGGCAAAGAAACCATACGCACGCGCGCCGCAGATCGCAGTCGGGTTACCGGATGCTACCGCCGCGTTGATGAAGCCTGCCTGAGCGGCAGTGATGTTATTGAAGGTGCGTGCGATCGGATTTAATCCCGGAATCACGGGAATAGTTGCAGACGACCGCAACCCTGCGGCAACGTCACTGGTGAAGAAGCCCGACTCGTTTCGGCGTCGTTGTTCGAACGCGAAGAAGAAGAACGTCCGCTCCTTATCAAGTGGTCCACCCAAAGTGAATCCGTATTGAGTGCGCGTAAACGGCGGATCTTCAATCGGCGCGAAAGCATTGCGAGCCTGGAAGCTGCGGTGTCGTAAAAAGCCAAACATGTTGCCGTGAAATTCATTCGTGCCCGACTTCGTGACAACGTTCACCACACCGCCGGCGGAACGACCAAACTCAGGCGCAAACGAATTTGTGACTACCTGAAACTCCTGCACAGCTTCCTGACTGACTGTCGAGCGCGATGCGTTCACGGAGTTGTCAGTGTTATCTGCGCCGTCGACCTGGACCAGGTTCGAACGACCACGCTGGCCGCCGAAGTTCAAGCCGGTGGTCGGCGCTGGTCCAATGGGCCGGCCGTTGTCGCGACCGACGGTTGAAGTGGTCAACGCAAAATTTATGTAGTTCCGCTCGTTGATCGGAAGGTTGTTGATGCGCTGCTGGTCGATGGTTGTTGCGACTGCGGTTTTGGAAGTCTCCACTATTTCCGCGGTCGCATCTGAAATCGTGACGCTCTCGGTAATATCACCAGGCTGGAGAGTGGCGTCGATCTCGGCGGCTTGTCCGACGGTGACAGTAACTTTTGCCAACACTAATTTTTTGAAGTTCGGCGCCTCGACAGTGATTTCATAATCGCCCGGCGGAACGTTGACGATGCGGTACAGGCCTTCGTCGTTACTCGTGGCAGTGCGCGTAACACTTGTGTTCGGGTTGCGCGCAGTCACGGTGGCGTTGGCGACCGCCGCGTTTGCGGCGTCTTTAACGGTGCCCTGAATGTCAGCAGCGTTTGACTGCGCCTGTCCAAAAGCCGCGTGGGCGGAGAAAAACACGACCAACAACAAAGCGGGGATTTGAAACGATCCGATAGACCGGGATCTTAACGATACAAACATCGTCATTTCTCCTTAAGGGTTTTTTGCGGCTCTGGAATTTGCGCGGTCACAAAGAGACTCTGTGTTTACGTTCGCTTATCAGTGGACGGATTCGGAGACCCATCTCCGACTTGCTGACGGCGCGTGGGAGAAGATTTTGCCGTTGTCAGGTGCCCTGGGATGGCAACGCTGACAGAGAGACCAGCACTGGCTCAGCCTTTGTACTCTAAAAGAAGCAACGTGGCAAGCAGTTTAACCAGCGCGCAAGGGCCTGTGAGTGTCGCGCTTATCGGACCGCGTCGCGCGCGCAATTCGGTTGCGGAAATGCTTGCTGGCGCCGCAGATGGCGACGCACAGTCCGGCGAGGCGTGGTTTGAATGCGGCGCGTCGAAGCAAGCCACTAATCCGTAGTCGAGAATCGAACTTTCGGAGGTACTCTTCAGCATACACAGCACCGATCAATTCGCTGTGTGGCAATTTGTCTCGATGACGCACAATCACGTCTGCTGCGAGCTCTCCACTCTCGAACGCCATTAACATGCCGCTGCCTGTAAACGGATCGATGAACGCTGCCACATCGCCGATCGCAATCATTCCGTTGGCCGGATTCGGTTGCCCTCGGCCAAAGCGTTCCCACGAGGCGCTCAGCCATTCGGATTCGAGTTGAGCGTTCGCGAGTGTGTAAGCAGCGCGCTCGTTCTTCATCACTAACTCGCGCATGACGGCTTCAGGATTCGAGTGGTGACGCTTCACGTGTTCGGCGGAGATGATGAAGCAGAGATTGCTCACGTCGTTTTCGATCGTGCTGAGCCCGCCGTAGCCATCGGGATAAAAGTAGATCTCACATGCGTTCGCTGCGACGCGTGTGTTTCGCAGGTGCGCTTTGAACGCGATCAACTTACCTTTTGACTTTGGTTCGCCGGTGTTGAGTTTTTTTGTGAGGATGCGAGCGCGGCCGGTTGCGTCGATCGTGAGCGGTGCGAAGTACCCTTTCTCTTTTAGTCTGACGCCGCGGACGTTTTTTTCGTGGATTATGGGTTCGTTGATCGTTGCGTTTTCGATCACGTTGACGCCGCATGCTTGAGCTCGGCGCAGAAGAACATCGTCCATCACCGCGCGGCTGAGCCCGAGTGCGGCAGTGCCGCCGAACCAACTACTCGGAACGGTGACGTGGTGTCCGCGAGTTGAGTAGAAGACTGTTTCGGTGATTGCCGAGGGTCTTGCGCTTGTCATCGCTTCAGCGACGCCGAGGGTTTCGAAGTGTTTTTGGCATTCGGGTGAGATGAATTCACCGCACAGTTTTTCACGTGGGAATTTTTTTTGTTCGACGAGCAGCACGCGGAAGTCGTGTCGCGCGAGATGAATTGCAGCGCTCGCGCCTGCCGGTCCCGCACCCGCGATGATGACGTCGAAGTTATGGTCCATATAAAACCAGCCACAAAAAGGCTCATAACTCACAAAATGATTTTTACCTTGCTGCCGGCCAAATTCATTTTGTGACTTATCTGCCTCTTTGTGGCTAATGTCTTCTTCTGCTTTCCCGCACTCAACACTAACCGGTACGGAAATCGACGTTTTATTGAAACGTCTCGCAAGCCTGCGCGTTGTGCCAACACGTGCAGCTCGTCCGATTTGAAGCTGCGAAGTATCGACAACGCCCCGTCATGTCGCAACAGTCGATTATGTAAAACCAACTTGCCCAAAGTCGTGTAAAGCAAATACGCGATCGGATGCCGGTGCAAATCGATCACGAAAATGCGACGCCTCGCAACCCGACTCATCTCACCC
This sequence comes from Pyrinomonadaceae bacterium, assembly GCA_036522475.1. Classification (GTDB taxonomy): domain Bacteria; phylum Acidobacteriota; class Blastocatellia; order Pyrinomonadales; family Pyrinomonadaceae; genus PSRF01. The sequence goes on from DATDFT010000304.1 coordinate 6,494, forward strand.
AGAATCTGCACCACCTGATCATCGACAAAGTGATGCGTAAACAGCGAACAGATCACGTAGTCAAACTGGGAATCCGAAAACGGCAGCGCCAGCGCATTGCCGCGCACGCCACTTATCTCCTCAAATCGCTCCGACTCCTCATTAATCGACTCCGCCGATCGTTCATTCAATTCGAGTCCGACCGCGTGAAACTCGCGCTTCGTTTCCCTGGCCCAAGCCGCCGTGACGCGCAACAACTCTCCGGATCCCGCGCCAACATCAAGCACCGAAAAACTCTGCAACCCTTGCGCTTCGATCTCACGAAGCAGCGTAGTCCTTAAACTATGCGCATCGCCCATCCAACGATTGACGAGCTGAAGCTCGCCGATACAGGCTTCATACTCCTCAGCCGTGTAATCTCCGGTGTCGATGTATTCGAGCCTCTGACTGCGTTGCTTGAATCGTTCCCACATGATTAATGATCGAGCTTCTGGACCACCAACGCGCTGTTTTTCGAACCGAAGCCAATACAGTTGCAGAGGGCGATCCTTACACTGGCTTCACGCGCTTTGTTGGGAACGTAGTCGAGATCACAATCAGGGTCAGGTTCGTCGAGATTAATGGTTGGTGGAATTTTGTTTGTATGCATCGCGCAAAGCGCTGCGCCTAAGCCGGCCGCGCCACTCGCGCCTTGCGGATGTCCGATTTGCGATTTCGTGGCTGACATCGGAATGCGCGCAGCCTGACCGTCGAACGCACGTTTCAGAGCGCTCGTTTCGATGCGATCGTTCAGAAGAGTCGAAGTGCCATGCAGGTTGATGTAGTCGATGTCCTTCGTCTCACAACCGGCGTCTTCGAGAGCGATTCGCATCGCGCGCGCGGGTTCGTCACCATCTTCAGCCAAACGAACCCGGTGATACGCATCGCACGTAGCGCCGTATCCGAGGATCTCAGCATAAATATGTGCACCGCGTTCTTTCGCATGCCTGAGCTCTTCCAAAACGTAAATCCACGCACCCTCGCCAAGTACCATGCCCGAACGATTACGTGAAAACGGACGCGACGCACGATGCGGTTCGTCGTTCCAGTCGCTGGTCAACACCGTCATGAGATTGAACGCAGCGAGAATGCCGGGCGCGATCGGTGCATCAACGCCGCCGGAAAGCATCACGTCCTGCCGTCCGAGCGCGATGTGCTGTGCGGCGTAGGCCATCGCGTCAGTCGAGCTCGTGCAACCCGTCGAGACGATGTGCGATAGACCACGCAGGCTAAACGCCATCGACAATTCACTCGACAAGCCTCCGTGCGTCGACGAAGGAATTGTGTACACGCTCGCCTTGTTGGTTGGACCAACGTACCAGTACTCGTACTGCTGTTCGGTAAAAGCGAGACCGCCGCCGCCTGTTCCGAGTTCGACTCCGAACGCGCGGCGCTCGTCGAGTGAAAGATCGTTGGGAAAGAGTTTCGCGTCTTCGAGAGCTTCACGCGCAGCAGCGAGTGCGAGCGGAACAGTGCGCGGAACGTGTTTGCGATCTTTGGGGTTGAGTTGCGACTGCCAATCGAACGAAGGAATCTCGGCCGCGATCTGGACCGCAAAACTCGACGGATCGAAAGTCTGGATACGACGCACACCGCTTTTGCCGGTAATCAGTCCATTCCAAAACGCTTCGCGCCCAACTCCAAGCGGCGTGACACAACCCATTCCGGTAATGACAACTCGCCGTGGATGCGTCAACGCTTTAAACATGCGAAGCAAGTGTTAGCGGCAGATTAGTGAAAAACTGTGGCTTCTTCTTAAACTTTCTGACCGCACTCGTTGCAGAATTTTGCGCCGGGACTCAATTCAGTATGACAGTTGGAACACGTTGCTGGTCCTTGTTTTGCGCCGCACTCGACGCAGAACTTCGCACCGGGCGCGTTCTGATGACCACACTGCGGACAAGGCACACCGGCCGCTTGCGCGGCTTGCGCTGCGGGTTGCGTTGCTTCTTGTCGCGGCTGGTTCATGGCGTTGTTCATCGCGCCCGCCATCGCATTGCCCAATGCGAATCCGGCGCCGAGACCCACGCCTGTGCCCGCACCGCCCGATGGATTCTGCGCCGCGTCGCGCATCGCGTCGGCCGCCTGGAATTGAGCGTAACGACCCACGTCGCCGATCACGCCCATCGAAGTGCGCTTGTCCATCGCGGCTTCGACTTCCGGAGGCAGCGAAATGTTTTCGATGACAAACTTCGTCAACTCCAATCCAAACGTTTTGAACTCTTCGTTCAGTTTCACACGCGTGAATTTCGCAAGCTCGTCGTAGTTTGACGCGAGGTCGAGCGCGGCGATCTTCGATTCACCGAGTGCATCGCTGAAGCCGCCCACCAACGTCCGTTTCAGTTGTCCTTCAACGTCTTCGGTGACGAAGCGCGCATTCGTGCCGGCGATCTCCTTGATGAACGCCTGCGCATCTGAAACGCGAATCGAGTAGATGCCGAACGCGCGCAACCGGACCATGCCGAAGTCGGTATCGCGCATCATGATCGGGTTCGGAGTGCCCCACTTCAGATCGGTGAATTGCTTCGTGTTGACGAAGTAGACTTCGGCCTTGAAAGGCGAGTTGAAGCCGTATTTCCAGGCGCCGAGTTTTGAAAGTATCGGTGTGTTGCCGCCGTCGATCGTGTAGCGGCCTGGGGGAAACTGATCGGCTATCTGGCCCTCGTGAACGAAGACCGCAACCTGCGATTCGCGCACGATCAACTGGGCCCCGTTTTTAATCTCCTGGTCTTGGACCGGGAACCGGTACAGGAGCGTGTTGGAGGAGTCGTCGAGCCATTCGATTACTTCGATGAACTGTGAAGTCGGGCTTAGGCGATCAAATATTCCCATTTTCGAGCCTCATTCGGAGCAGGATTTAATGCGAAACCGATTATCTCCCGCAAAGGCGCAAAGACGCAAAGGATGCTTCAGGTTAACTTTGCGTCTTTGCAGCTTTGCGGGAGATAAAGATGAGAGCACTTATTCCTCCCGCCATATCAATAAAACTATCGAACACAGAAGCAGTGCGACTCGGGACAAAGCTCTGATGATATTCATCGAGCAGCGCGTAAACGATTATCAGGACCGCCGAAATCAGGAACCAGCGTGGTGACGTGCGAAAAGCACGCGCAGCAAGAACACCGAGAATCGCATACTCCGTGAAGTGCGCGAGCTTTCTGATGATGAAGTGAATCGTTGCGAGCGTTTCCGGACTCGTGTTCGGAAACAACCAGAGCACGAGTGGTCCAATGATGCGAGAAGTGTTAGCGGCGTTGAAACTGTCGGAAGAAGCGAAGGAGATAAAAGCAAGCCAGATCACGAGAGGAAGGTATTGCTTGAGTAACCTGGCCACAAGATGCTAAAGCGCCGCTGCTCCGGAAACGACTTCGATGATCTCGTTTGTGATCGCAGCCTGGCGAATGCGATTCATGTTAAGCGTCAGCGTGTCGATCAACTCGCTCGCATTCTTCGACGCTGAGTCCATCGCTGTCATGCGCGCGCCATGCTCGGATGCAACTGACTCGAGCAACGCGCGAAAGATCTGAGTTTCAATTAAACGCGGCAAGAGCGTGCTGAACATCTGTTCGGGTGGTTGCTCGTAAATGTAGTCGACGAGGTTCGCCGGCTGCGGCGCTTTCGCTTCCTGTTCTTCCTCGCCGGCGGCAGCGCGCGCTACCGGCAGTAATTGCTCGAGCACGACGCGCTGCGAAAGTACTGACTTGAACTCGTTGTAGATGACGAAGACCTTATCGATCCCCGTGTCGTCGGTGTATTGCTTGATGATCGACCGCGCCACATCGAGTGCTTCCGAAAACTCAACGCGTCCCTTGCCGGTTAAACCGAGAAACTCGCTCGTGATCGTTGCGTGGCGGTTGCGAAAGAAGTCGCGTCCTTTGCGACCGATCGCCATAAACTCGATCGTCTTCTCGGGATTCTCGCGAATGAACAACTGTGCCGCTTTCGTCAGGTTCGTATTGAACGCGCCGCACAGTCCTTTGTCGGCAGTGATCAGGACCAGCAGGTAACGCTGATCGCCGCGCTGGTCGAGCAGTGGATGATGAAAATCTTCGTCCGTGCGCTTGGCGAGCTCACCCAAAACCTCGGACATCTTGTTGGCGAACGGCCGCGCAGTAACGACGCGATCCTGCGCGCGTTTGAGTTTCGCCGCCGAGACCATCTTCATGGCCTTGGTGATCTGCTGCGTGTTCTTTACCGACTTGATGCGCCGGCGGATGTCCAGAAGATTCGGCATCGTCGTTAAGCGGTTGGTGCGGCGGCGCTGGTGGCGGCCGGTTTGGCCGGAACTGCGGCGAAATCAGTTTCGGTTGACGATTGATTGCCCCAATCGACCTTGAAGTCTTCGAGCACCTGCTTCAGTCCCGCCTTGATGTCCTCGGTTATCGCTTTCTGTTCGCGAATGTCGGAGAGCAGACCCGGGCGCGAGTTCTCGACAAACTTCAGCAGGCTGCTCTCGAAACGGCGAATGTCTTCGACGGCGACGTCGTCCGTGTAACCATTGGTCGCTGACCAGATGACCAGCACCTGCTTTTCAACGTCCATCGGCTGATATTGAGGTTGTTTCAGAATTTCGGTCAGCCGTTGTCCGCGTGCGAGCTGCGCCTGCGTGGCTTTGTCCAGGTCGGAACCAAACTGTGCAAACGCCTGCAACTCGCGGAACTGAGCGAGGTCGAGTCGAAGCGTTCCCGCAACCTGCTTCATCGCTTTGATCTGCGCGGAACCGCCTACACGCGAAACGCTGTTGCCGACGTTGATGGCGGGGCGGAAGCCGCTGTTGAAAAGATCGGCTTCGAGGAAGATCTGGCCGTCAGTGATCGAAATCACGTTCGTCGGAATGTATGCGGAAATGTCGCCCGCCTGCGTTTCAATAATCGGCAAGCTGGTCAGCGAGCCACCGCCTTTAACGTCCGAGAGCTTCGCTGCTCGCTCGAGCAAGCGTGAGTGCAGGTAAAAGACGTCGCCCGGATATGCCTCACGACCCGGTGGACGACGAAGCAGCAACGAGATTTCGCGGTACGCTGCGGCCTGCTTCGACAAGTCATCGTAAATCGTCAGTGCGTGACGGCCGTTGTCGCGGAAGTACTCGCCCATCGCGGCTCCGGAGTAAGGCGCCAGGAACTGCATCGCCGCCGGATCCGAAGCCGTAGCCTTGATGACGATCGTGTAGTCCATCGCGCCGAATTCTTGCAGAGTCTTGACCACCTGGGCCACCGTGGAGGCTTTCTGACCAATTGCGACGTAAATGCAGATTACGTCTTTGCCCTTCTGGTTAATGATCGTGTCGACGGCGACTGCGGTCTTACCCGTTTGGCGATCGCCGATGATCAGCTCGCGCTGACCGCGTCCGATTGGCACCATCGCGTCGATGGCTTTGAGACCTGTTTGCAGCGGCTCTTTCACCGGTTGTCGATCGACCACACCCGGCGCGATGCGTTCAACCGGGTAGCGGTGGTCGGTCACAATTGGTCCACCGTCGTCGATCGGATTGCCGAGCACGTCGACCACGCGTCCGACGAGCGCTTCACCCACCGGCACTTCCATGATGCGGCCCGTGCGCTTTACGAGATCACCTTCGCGAATGGCCTGAAACTCACCAAACAACACCGCGCCAACCTTGTCTTCTTCAAGGTTCAATGCAAGACCGCGAACATCGTGTGGAAACTCGAGCAGCTCGCCGGCCATGACTTTTTCCAGGCCGTGCAACTCGGCGATGCCGTCGCCGATCTTGATGACCGTTCCCACTTCAGTGACCGTCACTCCGGTTTCGAAGTTTTCGATCTGCTTGCGGATAATCTCGTTGATTTCGCTGGCTTTGATTTCGTTCATAATTCCTCTACCGGCCTGCCATTTCGTTCGCCAATCGATCGAGTTGGCTCTGCACCGAGCCGTCGAAGATGGTCGAACCGATGCGTGCTACTAAACCGCCGATGATTGATTCGTCAGTTGTAAAACTCAAGCGCACCTTGCGACCCGTCGCGGCGGTTAAAGTTTCGTGCAGGCTGCTTCGTAAGTCCTCCGGAATCGGCCTCGCGGTTGTGACGTGCGCCGCCACTATGCCGCTGCGTTCATCGAGCACCTGTCCAAAACGCTCGACAATATCTCGCAACTGCGAGAGGCGTTGATTCTTCAACAAAACGCGCAGGAAGCTCGCGGTCGTTTCTCTCACCCGACTGCGCGAAATCAGATCTTCCAAAACTTTTCGTTTGTGATCGTAAACGATGACAGGATTCGCGAAGACCTCTTTCAACTGCGGATAGCCCTCGATCATGTCCGCCCACTGGTCCAATTCGTTTTGGACTTCCCGTTCTTCGCGTCGTTCAATGGCCACATCGGCGAGCGCCGTAGCGTAGCGGCGTGCAACAGTCTGCAAGCTCAAACCGTGGTCCTCCTCAGATCCCCAATGTTCTCCTTTATTAGAAGCGTGTCGTCTTCAGGCCTCATTTGGCCGCGAACCGTCTCGCGCGCCAGTTCGACACTTCGCTGCGCGAGAAATTGCCGCAACTCTTTGCGTGCCAACTTCTCGGCAAGTTCCAGCTCGCGGTGCGCCTGCTGTTTCAGTTTTTCGATTTCACTTGCGGTCGCTGCTGCCAAACGTTCCTTCTCAGTTTTGGCCTCGTTCTGTGCTTGCTTGTGGATCGCGGATGCATGTTCGTCGACGCGGCTAAGTAGATCTTCAGCTTCCGCCACGCGAGCCAGGGCTTGTTCGCGTTCCGTTTGAGCAGTAAGCAACTCTTGTCGGATTGCGTCACGGCGCGACGCCAATGCTGCACTGATCGGACGTCGCAACAGATAAATGGCGGCGGCTGTGAAGATGGCAAGGTTCAAGAACTTCCAGATCTCGAGACCCGGATAGTTGAACCACTCCATCCATTCTCCTGAGATGAGTAACAGCATATTTATTAAGTACGGCGGCGCAGCACTTGAGCGCTGATCAAACTACTGATAGAGACTGCTTGAGTTTCGAGTTCCTGCTTTACGGATTGCTCTTGTCGTCCGATGTTGTCGATTTGTGCCGCGACCTCGCGCGAGGTTTGCTCTCGATACAGCCGTACCTTTTCGTCCTTCTCTTTGAGTCCTTCGGCGCGCTCTTTTTCTAAAAGCTTATAGCCGTCAACTCTGGCGGCGCGTAGCGTGTCGTTATACTTCTTAAGTTTCTCGTCAGTCTCAGCGGCAAGGGCTTGCGCTTCCTTGAGGCGACCAGCTATTTGCTTTTCACGTTCGACGAGGATTCGGTTGATTGGCTTCAGCAACGTGCGGTTCAGAATAAAGACCATGATGGCGACCATTAACAGGTGGACCAGCAAGGTGCCGTCAGGGACTAACTGAATCGAGGCCTCTAAGAGAACCATCCACTTCCTCTAATCTGTGTGCAAATTGTAGTTGCCGAAAAGCGCGCGAGTCTAACATGCCGCCCAAGGCCGGTCAACCGAACGCC
>DATDFT010000305.1:0-9361 GCA_036522475.1 Pyrinomonadaceae bacterium
GACGATTTTGAAATATGCAGAACGAGAAGAACGTCTTCACACCAAACAACTCGTCATCGTATGTTTCGTACGAACCGATCTGCGCGTTCAGGTTCTTGAACCTGCCGGTCACCCAACTCGCATCGCCCGACTCGTAATCGTCTGACAACAGATCGCGCGCACGATTGCGCAGGTATCGCGCAAACTCGTCGTCATCCTTCTGCACGACGTCAGCCGCGTCGTTCAACAAGAAGTACGCTTTCATCAGATCGTCACCATAAGCAACCGAGTATGGAACGCTGTACAAAGCTCCTGGCTGTACTCGCTGCAACTCGCCAAGCAACTTGGGGTGCAATGTCTGCAACGCGGGGTACTTGTTCAACGTCGCGATGTCTCCCTTCACATCCTTCGCGTCGCGAACAACGGTGCGCAGATCGAGCAGGTCCGTGCGTTTCGGATCGATCGCGTCTTTCGTAATTCCCCACGGGTAGACATTCTTGCCGGGCTTCAGTGGATCAACTGGAAGAAACGGCTCGCGTTTATTTTCGAGTGTGGTCGCGATTGGTCCCTGAAAGAGACGATAGAGCGTCAACAGGTTCTGCGTTGCCGGCTGCGAACCGGTGCGCTTGTCGAGTTCCACCAGCGCGCGATAAGACGCAAGCGCTTGCGGATGGCGCTGCTGTTCGTAGAGCTTCTGAAATATCTGTCCGACCTCGATCAACTTCGCCACCGCCTTGCGCTCGCCGTCACTCAGTTTCGAAAGCTCGCTCGACAAGGTGATCGTTTGTGTTTTGTCGATGAGTGGCTGGCTCTTTTCGAGTGGCCAGTAACCAGCGGGAAGAGTTTGCGTCAGTAACAATGCAGTCATCAGCAGTTTCGTCATGCGGCCATTCTATCTATGCAAATTTGCGGCAGCAACGGTCGGCCAATTTTGGCGACGCATATTTGCTGCACCTCGTTTATGGCCCAGTTTATCAGCATTCTCTTAGGCATCCTGCTTGCACTCCTTATGCGCGATGACAAGACTGGCCACAACTATGAAACGTCGCATCAAGCGCATGAGACGGCGCCGCAAGGTCGGACGTGCTTATGACATGGCGCTTGAAGTCGCGAAGGTGCTGCCGCCGCGCGCGACTGTGCTCGACGTCGGCTGTGGCAACGGTTTCATCGCGCATCATCTGCAAGGCATGCTCGGCACGACTGTAGTGGGACTGGATGTAGGTCGCGATACAACGGCTCGCATTAACTACCTGCCGTACGATGGCCGGCACTTTCCGGTTATGGACCAGAGCTTCGACGCGGTGCTGCTTTGTTACGTGTTGCATCACGCGCAGGATCCGCGGCTCGTGTTGAATGAAGTGAGCCGGGTGCTGCGAGAGGGAGGACTCGCAATCATCTACGAAGACATACCGGTACTCTGGTGGGACCGCGTATTTTGCTGGGGTCACGATCGTCAGTGGCGTGGCCGCACGGGTCGATGCACGTTCCACGCGGAACATGATTGGCGCAGGATCTTCAATCTCTCAGGATTCGAAGTTGTGAAGGAGCGGCCGTTGTCTCGCTGGCGAAACCTCGCACATCCGGTAGCGCGCAGGTTCTTCGTTATCCAGGCGACTAACTCTTCAGGTCAATTACACCCCGGTCCATCAACCGCTTTATCATCCGCAGGCAATCAGCTTCGCGAAACGGGCAGATCGAGAGAATCGATTGAATGTCCCACGAACCATTGATGCGCGAAAGCACAAACCCTTCCTGCGGATCGATCTGCTGGTTTGTTAGATCTGAAGGTGATACGCGCAACTCCGGCACCGATCTAGGCGAGATGCCGCCGCTTTCATACACGTGCCTCACAAACTTTTGCTCCGCAGTCGGCAGTAACGCTTGCGCCTCGGGATTATTCGGTTGCTGTTGTAAAGCGTTCTGAATGATCTGGAGTGCCGCCTCCGGATCGCTGTCGAGCTTGCGCTCCGCGGACCAGACCATCTCGGTCACGCTCTCGGGCAAGTCTTCGACTTCAGCAACCGGCGCACGAGTATCTTCCGGCAACTCACCTGCGACACGTGCGATGCCCTCGCTGATCAGAGTGTACAGTTGCCCGTAAACGTGAAACGACGACGCATGCATGTGATAGCAAATCTCGGCGACCGACATGCGTTTCTCGACAAAAAAGAGAATCTGGCGAAACTCTTTGCCGAGTTTTAGAGACGACGTCCATCCGGCGTTCAGTTCGAGAATGCTTCGGTCAGTTGGGACGAGCGTGCGATAACGCGCGAATTCGTCGATCCGGTAGATGCCTTCCATGACCACATTGGTCGGCTCGACCTCGATTAACAGCAGATCTTCAGGCAAAGGATCTTCATCGAAAAACTGAAAGTCGCCATCCGTCCAAACGAACAAATCGTAAATAGCGTCGAGTGTGCGCGTTTTCAGGATTCCGAGCACTTCTTCCTCGGTTAAGTACCCTTGCTCAACCAAAACCTCGCCCAGCTTCGCACCCGACGTCCTTTGCACTTCGCGCGCGGTTTTGAGCTGGTTATCGTCGACCTTGCCGTAATGAAGCAGCACCTGGCCCAGGTACTCGCGCGGATCGTTCGACTTCGACCCGACGATCATTCCGTTTTTGAAGTAGATCTGTTTGGTGATCTTGCCTTGGTCGAATTTGAGAGTGCCTGATTTTCTTCCTGTCGCCAGAAACTGGAGCAGGTCGACCAGACTCATCGTTTGCAAAGTGCCTTGAATCGCCATTGAAGTGCTTGATATGCCGGTGGGTCTATCGTGAGGTTTTAATCCTCAACCAAGTCTGCGGAAATCGCGGGCGCTTCTGGTCCAGCCTCTCTCGCGATTTGCAGCAGACGCAACAGTTTCTCCGTCTGTTCTTCGTTTAGATCGACAAAGCGAACACCGAACCCCATTCCGTGGCGATGATGCCGGACTTCACCTTCGAGGTAAAGCCAGTCGTCGTCAGGAAGGAGCACACGAAAAGCAACGATCTCGCCGGCCATCACCTCGCCCACGGTATCAAGGTAACAGCCACCTTCGGAAAGATCGGTGATGCGAGCGGAATGTCTTTCCTCGCCGCCATGCCACACCGCATCCAGATAAACGCTGAGTCGGGGTTTAGAACGTCGATCGTCCATGAGACGCGAACATCATAACAGAAATTAATCCGCGTTTATCCGTGTAATGTGCGACCAACTCTTACTCGTAGCGCTTCGGGAACGATCTGGAACGTGGCCGGCAGTCTTCCTGGAAGTTCTCCGTCGACTTCCAGAGCGATGTGTGCGCCGCCATCCGCCGGTCGTATGTTGACTTTGCGCGCGAGCGCGTGACTGACTTCCGGCATCGAGAGATGCGAACCCAAATAAACTCGCGGCGCGCTCGTAAAAAGTTGCAAGGCGCTCAGATCGCCAACTCCGATCACGTCAAATTTGCCGTCAGTCAATTTCGCATTGGGCGCGATTTTCATGCCTCCGCCGAAGTAACGTGCATTCGCAATGCAGAGGTTTGAGACGGTGAGATGTCGATCGTGAGCATCGTCGAGTTGGACCACGAGCCGTACTGGTGCGTTCTGCAGCGCGGTCTTGAGGAGAGCGGTGGCGAAGGACGCCTTGTCCTCTTTGACACGCTCGATAACTCTTGTGCTCATGCCGCAGGAAGCGACTCCCACGAAATACCGGGTCGCGTCGTTTCCGTTCTGATCGATGTATGACACGCGCCCAACGTCGATCCGAACGGTGCGGCCGGTACGAAGAATCCTTGCCGCATCACGACTGCGTCCGGGAATCTCGAGTGTCCTGCGAAAGTCGCCGCCGGTGCCGTTCGGCAGGATACCGAGTTCAACGTCTTTGCCTGACGACAGAATACCGTTTGCGACTTCCGAAACGGTTCCATCGCCACCGCATGCAACGATCAGTTTCGCTCCCTTTCGCGCAGCGTCGCCGGCGAGCGCGGCGGCATCTCCGCGATGCTTCGTAAAAATGACGCGAAACGAACCAAACTGCGAACGCAAATCACTCGCAATCTGCGGCCACGCCTGACCGGTGCTCCCACTCGCCGACGTTGGATTAACGATCACTACCGACATGCTCAATCTGCCTGTATCCGTTTAATCCGCGGTTAAGTTGTCTCAAGCGATCTTGCTCGCCGAGTTCGGCGATCTTGCCCATCACTGCATCAGAGATTTCTTTGTGCGTCCGCAACCGATCAGGTTTCTGAAAAAATTCCGTCAAATCCATCACTGGTCCAAAGTGAATCCGAATCACATCCTCGCGATTCCAGTTCCTTGCTACCTGTCTAGGCAAACTGTTGCACAACCCGGCGATAAAAACGGGAATCACCTGCGGCCGTGCGTCCATGATCAACTTCCCCACCCCAGGCTGCGCACGCAAGTATGAATAAGGATCGTCACTCTTGTTGCGTGTGCCCTCGGGATGAAATCCGATGATGTTGCCGGGTCCCGAGCTTGCCAGGTCAGTCAGTACGCGAAAAGAGAACTTATCGAACGTTCGCTTCTCCGGGATCGGATGATCGCCAGTGGCAAAGAACGGCGGGTACATGGACCACCAGCCCATGATCAAATTCACCAGCATTCCGACCGGCGATTGATAAAAAAACCGGCCTCGCACCGGGAAAAAGAGTTTCTTGGGCCAACTCGTGTTGCGAAACAGCACCGTCGATACGGCATACATATCGAAGAACGAACGGTGATTCGCGACGAGCAACAGCGGGCGTTCGCGTGCAGCAGCTTCGACGTGCTCGAGGCCGTAAACGTTCATGATGTTGTAAGTGGAAAGATGGATCCAACCGGCGCCGAGGGTGCTCTGACACCACGTCCAGAATCGCTTCCAGGCGCCCCGATTCATGCGCCGCACGAAACGAAAAGCGAAACGTTCGAACCAGGATAGGACTTCGAAATCACTCAATCGAGAAGTATTTTGCCTCTGGATGGTGGACAATAATAGCCGAAGTCGATTGCTCCGGCTCTAGTTGAAATTCCTCACTCAACTCGACACCGATGCGCGAAGGATCGAGCAACGTGAAAAGCTTCTCCTGATCCTCGAGCCGCGGACATGCGGGATAGCCAAAACTGTAACGCGAGCCCTGGTAATCCTGTCGAAACAGGCGTGACAAGTCCGGCGAATCCGCGCCCGCAATGCCGAGCTCTTCGCGAATGCGTTTATGCCACAACTCTGCCAGCGCCTCGGCACTCTCAACACTCAAGCCATGGAAGTAGAGATAATCGGCATAATTGTCTGACTTGAACAACTCGTGCGAGTACTCGCTTGCGCGGCGTCCGACAGTCACGAGATGAAATGCTACTGTGTCCGTCCGGCCGGATTCGCGCGGCACGAAAAAGTCGGCGAGGCACAGGTGCTTTCCGGCAGGCTGCCGCGGAAATGTAAACCGAACCTCTTTGCCTTGATCGTAAACGATGAGGTCATTTCCTTCAGACTGGCACTCGTAGTAACCGTAGACCACTTTCGGCGCGAGCAGCTTTTCTTGTGCAGAACGTCTCTTCAGCTCCTGGTAAATCGGCCGCACCTTCTCGCGCACGAGCAGCTGGTATTCTTCGAGCGGCATTCGGCCCTGTTTGAACTGCCACTGTCCTTTGAACAGCGCCGTCTCGTTAATAAACGAGAACACATCAGCGAGCGAAACGTTTTCAACCACACGCGAGCCGTAGAACGGGGGCTGAGGAATCGGCACTTCACGACTCACATCGGAGCGCACGGTGTGTGTGGTATCACCACCACCTTTGCGTGGCCTCGCCGTTTTTCGAATTCCGAGCTTTGCTTCTTCACCAATCAGATCTTCCGTATCTTCCGCGATGTCCGCGGTTAGCACTGCTCCTGCTTCCTGCTGTTTCTGCTCCTGTTCACTGTCTTCAACAACCTGGTCCATCGTGTGAAGACCCGCGAACGCGTCACGCGCGTAAAACAGTTGTCCGTGATAAAGCGGCTTGAGATCCTCTTCGACGTAACGGCGCGTTAACGCCGCACCGCCGAGCACAACCGGAACTTTCACGCCACGCTCGTTCATCAACTCGAGATTCTCTTTCATGATCAGAGTCGATTTCACGAGCAGGCCGCTCATGCCGATCGCATCCGCGCCGTGTTCGTTGTACGCCTGCAAGATGGCCTCGATCGGCTGCTTGATGCCGAGATTCAGAACCTTGTACCCGTTGTTGGTGAGAATGATGTCGACGAGGTTCTTGCCGATGTCGTGGACGTCGCCTTTCACGGTCGCGAGCACCATCGTTCCCTTCGCTGTCGCACTGCCCTTCTTTTCCATGAACGGCTCGAGGAAGCGCACCGCAGCCTTCATCGCTTCGGCGGATTGCAACACGAAAGGCAGTTGCATCTGTCCACTGCCGAAGAGATCTCCGACGACTTTCATGCCTTCCAGCAGGATGTTGTTGATGATGTCGAGTGCGGAGTATTTTTCGAGACCAAGCCGTAGTTCATCTTCAAGGCCGATTTTCTCGCCGTCGATGATGTGATTCTTCAGTCGCTCTTCGACCGTTTCGCCTTTTGAAGCCTTCTTCGTGGCCTTCGCCTTCACGCCTTCGAAGAGCTTGGTGAACTCAGTCAAAGGATCGTAGACGCAAACGTCGCCTTCGAAACGGCGCTGATCGTAGATCAGCTCGCGCGCGACTTTCAGTTCCTGTTCACCGATACGATTAAGCGGTTCGATCTTGCTCGCGTTAACAATCGCAGCGTCGAGGCCCGCTTCGACTGCATCGTGCAGAAACACTGAGTTCAACACCACTCGCGACGCGGGGTTAAGTCCGAACGAGATGTTCGACACGCCCAGGATAGTGAACGCGCCCGGCAGTTCGGCTTTGATTCGTTTGATTGCTTCGATGGTTTCGAGCGCATTGCGACGATCTTCTTCGATACCGGTCGAGATCGGGAGTGCCAGCGTATCGAAGAAGATGTCAAACGCCGGCAAGCCTAATTCCTTCGTTGCCTGTTCGTAAGCACGCGTCGCGATCTTGACCTTGCCTTCGCTCGTGCGCGCCATACCGTCTTCGTCTATCGTGCCGATGACGACGCTCGCACCGTACGTCTTTGCGAGTTCGATCACCTTCGCAAAACGCGGCACGCCGTCCTCGTAGTTGGTTGAGTTGAGAATGCACTTGCCGCCGGCATGTTGCAGTCCAGCTTCCATCTTCTGCCATTCGGTCGAGTCGAACATCAGCGGAATCTTGACGTTCGTCACGAGACGCGACGCCAGCTCGTGCATGTCGGTCTCGCCGTTGCGGCCGACGAAGTCGACGTTCACGTCGAGAATGTGCGCGCCTTCGCGCTCCTGTTCCTTGCCGAGCGCCACGAGGCCGTCCCAGTCTTCGGCGTTCAGCAGGTCGCGCATCTTTTTCGAGCCGCTCGCATTCACGCGCTCGCCGACGATGAGGAATGAAGCGTCCTGGACGTAAGGCTGTTGGATATAGATGGACGACGCGGCCGGCAGCGTTTTCGCGTGACGTTGTTTCGGCGTGATGCCTTGCATCGCTTCAACGACGAGACGGAGGTGCGCGGGAGTTGTACCGCAACAGCCGCCGACGAAGTTCGCGCCGAAGTCGTTTGCGAAATGTACCACTTGCGCCGTGAAGCTTTCAGGTGTTTCGTCGTAGTGCATCTTGCCTTCGACGACGGAAGGCAGGCCGGCATTCGGCAAAACCGAAACAGGCAACGGGGAGTTTTCGCAGATGTAGCGAATACTTTCCGTCATGTGTTTTGGACCAGTGCCGCAGTTCATGCCGATCACATCGACTGGGAACGGCGAGAGAGCAGTCAGAGCAGCGGAGATCTCGGTGCCGTTCAACATCGTGCCGAAGACTTCGATCGTCACTTGCGCGAAGACCGGCACGCGACGTTTTGTTTCCTTGAAATGCGCGAAGATGGCGGAGAGTGCAGCTTTGGTTTGAAGCAGATCCTGGCAGGTTTCTACGATCAAGAGATCGGCGCCGCCATCAAGCAATCCGCGGACTTGCACGGAGTAAGCATTACGCAGCTCTGCGAATGAGATGTGGCCCAGGGTCGGCAGTTTGCGGCCCGGACCCATCGAGCCGGCAACCCACCTCGGTTTGTCGTTAGTCGAATAATCTGAAGCGACGCGTTTGGCGAGTCGCGCCGCGAGCACGTTCATGTCGTATGCCTTGTCGGCAATGCCATACTCAGCGAAGTCAACGGGAGTTCCGTTGAAGGAGTTGGTCTCGATCACGTCGCATCCGACGTCGAGGAATCCGGCGTGTACTTTCTCGACTGCGTCAGGCCGCGTTACGAGCAGGTTCTCGTTGCAACCTTCGAAGCGTGGTCCTCCGAAGTCATCGAGCGAGAGGTTCTGGACCTGAAGGTTGGTCCCCATCGCGCCGTCGAAGACGACGATTCGTTCTTTTGCTGTTTCGAGCAGGTTCGACATAGGTAATAACAAAGGCCCCGCGCCTAACAACGCGGAGCCTCATAAACTGTCACCGAGCTGTTTAGCCGATTATTTTACGTGGCCGCAAGTCGCTTTAACTCACCACGCTAAATTGTCAAGGCACATTGAACCACATCTTGTGAATCCTGTAAATCTGTCACCAGAGTTTGGTGACGTTGAGAGTGAAGCCCGGCAGTAATGGTTCACCAGAAACCGTCTCCGGATTTTCAAGCACCACCACTTCTTCATTTGGTCGGTACACATAAACTCGTCGTTGGTAGGGATCGATCAACCAGCCGAGAGAGGCGCCATTCGCAATATATTCCTCCATTTTGCTAAGTAGAGTCGGTAATCGATCAGTACGTGATCGAAGCTCCGCCACAAAATCGGGACAGAACCGACCAAAACGTTCCTGTTGCTCTTGACTGAGGCTATCCCACTTTTCGCGGCTTATCCACGATGCATCAGGTTCACGTATGGCGTTATTTGGCAGAATAAAGCCGGCGGTGTTACCGAAGCAGACACCACTGCCGTCATTTTCGGCCCATACATCAAGTTGGCGTGTGAGGTTTGAATTGCGCTTGCCCGTGAGTGGACTTGTAGGCGGCATAATTATTAATTCTCCGGATGAGGTGAGTTCAAGCCGCAGTTTTCTGTATTTGCGACAGACTTCTTCGAACTGTTCCGTTGTCATTTGGGTAACGCCAATCAACTCTGGCGGAATGTAATCGTCGTCAGGTTGTGTGAGATTGTGAGCCATTTGGAAATTCTTCATGTTGGTCCGATCCTAGCAGTCGCCCTGATGCCGCCACAAGATCTAAATCCGGCTATTATTTGTCGAAAACGGCTATTTACGATTAACATCGCTACATGCGACGCGCCATCTACCCCGGTTCGTTCGACCCGGTCACTAACGGTCATCTCGACATCATCGAGCGCGGTTGCAAACTCTTCGACGAAA